>CAYLXY010000104.1:0-6637 GCA_964387405.1 uncultured Clostridiaceae bacterium | reverse complement strand
AAAAACAAACAGCTACATTAAGAAGAGCGACATTTTAAAAATACTAATAGATATTTCTGAAAAACGATTGTATTTATTAAATAGTAATAATCTTATAAAAGAATATTCAATTGCCAGTGGCAAACTGGATACACCTACTCCAATAGGCACATGGAAAATAATTAATAAAGCCAAATGGGGTGGAGGATTTGGAACTAGGTGGATGGGACTTAACGTACCTTGGGGTACATACTTGTAAGGACATATAAAAAAATAATAACTACCTGCTAAAACATCTAACAACAGCCTAATCTAATTTAGTCTGTTTTTGTTTTTTGAAAAGGAAAATTTAGTTATGGCAAAACTATTAATTATAGTTTGTTTTTTATAATATCTATAAATAATAAAAAAGGAGCTGATGAAATGCAAGTTGAGTTATCGGAAAGAGAATTAAAAATAATTACTAAAGTCTTACAAGAAAATGGGAAAGATTTAAGGGATCAATCAGATTATTATGAACGTGATGATTTGCAAGCAGATTATTTCGAAATAGATGTACTAGCTAGAAAGCTAGAAAAATTAACTATGGATAAAGATTCAGTTAAGGAAGATGAATGGGATTTAGAATTATAGAGAAATAAATTTTAAAAATGTTAAGTTCATTAGGGGGAATTTATAATGCCAAAGATAACTGCAATCGTAAATCAGAAAGGTGGGGTTGGGAAAACAACTACAGCTCTAAACTTAGGATATGCACTTTCAGAAAATGGACAGAAGGTACTATTAATAGACTTTGATCCACAATCAAGTCTCTCAACTGCTTCAGGAGTGAAGGTAGATAGTAAGGCAAATATACAAACATTAATGTTGGGCGCAATAGAAGAAACAGAAATAGAAAAAAATTGTATAATTAATATTAAAAACAATTTAGATATCATACCATCCACTTTAGATTTAGCAGGAATAGAAATGACATTAGTAAACGTAATGAGTCGTGAAACAATATTGAAGTCCATTATTAAAAAAATAGAAGGAAATTATGACTCTATATTAATAGACTGTTCGCCATCACTAGGTACTCTTACTATTAATGCTTTAACAGCCTGTAATAGCGTTATAATACCTGTTACCCCAGAATATCTTTCTGCTAAAGGATTAGGACTTTTAATAAAAAACATTAACTTAATTAAAAAACGAATAAATCCAGATATAGCCATAGATGGAATATTAATTACAATGTTAAATAAAAGAACTAATTTATCAAAAGAGATGGTTAAAGCAATAAATGAAAGTACAGAGTATATCAAAAATCAATACAATCTTAATATAGAAGTGTTTGAAAGTATGATACCAATATCAGTTAAAACTGGAGAGTCAATTTTGCATAAAAAATCTATAATTGAATATCAACCCAAAAACCAAGTGTCAAAAGCATATAGAGATTTTGCTAAGGAATGGAGTGGTATATAAAAATGTCAAAACCAAACATAATTAATTTAAATGATTTACTTGGGATTGATGAAGAAGAAAATGGTAAAAATGAAACAGATAATAAAGGAACAACAGAAATAAATATCTCAGACCTAGTACCATTTAAAAATCATCCCTTTAAACTCTATGAGGGTAGCAGATTAGAAGAAATGATAGAAAGTATAAAAGAATATGGTATAATAACACCATTAATAGTAAGACCATCAGAAGATAATAAATATGAAATATTGTCAGGGCATAATAGAGCTAATGCAGGTAAGTTTGCAGGGCTAGAAAAAGTACCAGTAGTCATAAGGGAAGGATTAACAGATGAAGAAGCAATGTTGATAGTAACAGAAACAAACTTAATTCAAAGATCCTTTTCGGAATTAAGCCATTCGGAAAAAGCTAGAATATTAACTGAAAGACACGAAGCAGAAAAAAGGTGGGGAAAGAATTCAAACAAGATTAATGAAATTGAAATGATGTCAAACCTCGATGAATTACATGAAAACATGGATTTTCGCCAACTTGGCGAAACACATAGAAGTGATGAAAAATTAGCAGAGGAATACAACACATCACCCAGAAACATATCAAGATATTTAAGGATAGATAAATTAAATGAAGGATTAAAAGAGAAATTAGACAATGGAGATATTCCTTTTGTATCAGGAATTGATTTATCATATCTAAATGAAGATAATCAAAACACTCTCAATGACTTGCTGGATGAATATAATTACAAAATGGATCTAAAGAAGTCAGCAGAAATAAAAAAACTGAATAAAGCAAGAAATTTAAATTATAATAAAATGAATGATATATTATCTGGAGAATATTTTAAAAAACCAAAAGCAAAAAAAAATTTAAAACTATCAGCATCTTTCGGAAAAAAAATAGCAGAAAGATTCGAGGACAAGAATATGGGAATGAAAGAGATAGAAGATATTCTATTACGACTAATAGACGAATATATCAACAGGGAAAGAGATATAGGTAGTTATCAAGGAGAAGATTGATAATAAAGGGGGAGAAAACAGAATGGGTTATGGAGCGAACTACGGATTATGGGTACATGATATAACTATAACCACAAAAGAATTATGTAGAGAATTAAATATATCAAGAGGAATATTAACTTATTGGATGAATAATTGTATACCAGATATATGGAAATTCAGAAAAGCTCACGATGAAGACTTTCCCAACGGAAGATATATTTTTGATAATGATGACTTTAGAGTTCTAGGAATTTGTAGAGATTTAAAACAACTTATGACTGCTGCACAGGTAAAAATAGAATTGCTAAAATATATAGAAGATAGAAAAGAAGAATTGATAAAAAAAGGAAAAATAAATATATAAAAGTGATTCATTTTTCAAGAGTAGATAGAAAATAAACTGTCTACTCTTTTTATATACAAAGATATATTGAGATACTTTTTACAGATGATAAAGCTTTTGAGGTCATATCAGGAAAATACTTTGAAAAGCCTAAAAGAAAAAAGAAACCAAAATTCACTGCTAAGTTCACTAAAAATATTTTTAAAAAATATTTTAATGACAATCAAAAAATGAACGAAGTTGAAGAACTAATAAGTAAGCTCCTTGAAAAACATTTCTCACAAAATCATGAAAACGAAGATGCAGAAGAACTTGAAGTAGAATAATTTTTCTAGTATACTATATTTTTCTTTTTCAATATCATATAATAGGAGGTGAAATTGTGAATTGGGGGAAGATTATAATGAATGCATTATGGGGTCTTGTAAGAAGTTGTAGTGTGATTTGCTAAAACCAAAGATTTAAAATCAAAATTAATTTAGAATTACAATCAAAACTAGCAATAGAAAAACATCTATAGTTATTTTTTTTAATTGAAAAACAGCCCCCTACTAGAGCGAGTAAATGAAATTTATTTATTTGCTCTTTTTTATTTTTAAATTTTATATTATCGGAGGTGATTTAATGGCGGCTAAAAGGTTTGCAGATGATGAAATTATTAAAGCTAACAATGTTAGTATAATAGATTACATAAATAGCTTAGGATTGGAAACTAAAAAAACAGGAAAAACAATCAAAATAGAAGGGTATGGTGGATTATATATCGACCCTATTGAAAATAGATGGAATTGTTTTTTAGAGAAAAAAGGTGGAGGCCCAATTCAATTAGCAATGCATTTAGAAAATAAAACATGGGTAGATGCAATGAAAGCATTATTAGGGAAAGAGTATGAAAGCCAATATGCCAAAGTTAACAGAAGGGATATTGAAAAAGAAAACAGGGAAGTTAGTAGGAAATTTATATTACCAGCTAAAAACAATACATATAAACATATGATAGCATACCTAATTAAAACTAGGGGAATAAGCACAGGTGTAGTACAAAAATTTATAAACAAAAAAATGCTTTATGAGGATGAAAAAAGAAACTGTGTATTTGTTGGATATGGCAAAGATAAAGTACCTAAATACGCAAATCTAAGGGGTACTAATACAAGCTTTGATTTTAAAGGAGAAGTTAAAAACTCAAACAAGGCTTATTCTTTTAACTTAACCAATAAAAACAGTAACAAAATATATGTATTTGAATCACCAATAGAGCTAATGAGTTATTTAACTCTCTATCGTCTCAAATTTGGTGAAAACAAAGAATTTAATCACAACATGGTATCTTTAGGTGGTACAACAGATATTGCACTGCAACAGCTTTTAAAGAAGAATGTAAACATCAATGAAATACATTTATGTTTAAACAATGATAAGGCAGGAATATCAGCCACAGAAGATATTGAAAAAAAATATGAGGATAATTATAAAATAGAAACAAAATATCCTAAACTCACAGATTATAATGATCTTTTACTTTATGTACGCAAAGAACTAGAAAAGTCATTGAAAGAAAAAATGGAAACTTTAGAAGAAAGCATGGAAGATGAGGAATACGGGATGGAAATATAATAAGGGAGAGGATCTTAATTATGAAATATAACATACTAGAACAAGAGAAACAAGATATTTTAGATGATAGCAACATAACACAAGCAATTAATATAATAAAGCAATTAATAGAAAATGATTTCGACATAGAAATAGAAACAGAATCAGAACTAATAGACCTTATAAATAGCCCCGAATTATTTTTAGAAGATAAGAAAATTATAGAAGAGATTAAAGACTTAAAGGATATTATAATAAAAACAGGTGACTTTTATTATGCATGATGAAGAAAACACTTTAATAAAAAAACTAAGTTACTTTACAAAGATTCCGGAATTTAAACTATATAACTTTGTAGAAAAAAATAATATACAAATATTAATGGAAACACCTGAAGCAATAAAACCAACATTAAACCAATTAGAAAATATAAATAAAATAAAAGAACTCAATAAGCTTTATAAAAGACTATCTATATATAAAGAATATCAATTTAAAGATAGTATAGACATGACAGATTTTTTAGACAGCCAGTATCCAAACAAGTACGATAAAGAACAATTTATAGTAGCCTACTTGGATAAGGATAATAAATTATTATCTTGCGAAATTATATCTACTGGTACACTTAATTCTACTATCGTACATCCAAGGGATGTGTTTAAACAAGCATTAAAATACAATAGCAATAAGCTAGTTTTGTCCCACAATCATCCTAGTGGAAATCCAAAACCTAGTCAGGAAGATATTAGAATAACAGAAAGGCTGATAGAATCGGCAAAATTATTAGATATAGAAATACTAGATCATATTATAGTAGGAAGAAATAGTTATTGTTCCTTTAAGGAAGATGGCTATTTAAGTAATAAAATTAGCTTAGAATTAGTTGATTCAAAACCTATTAATAATAGAGATAAAATGATTTACAAAGGGGATATAGATAAAACTATAAACTTATTAAACAAATTCACAAAGATACCAAAAACAGAGCTAAAGAATATACTTAAAAAAGCAGATTTTAATACTTTCATTAATAATCCAGACAAGTATATTAAAAATGAGGAGCAGTTAGATAAGTTGAACAAGCTAAAATTTCTAAACAAAATCTATAAGGATATCTCCTACAGAATAAATAAAGTTAAAATATCAGGTCCAGACTGCTTAATAGACTATATAAAAGAAAAATATGCTAGTTTGAGGGATAAAGATTATAATATAGCCACTTATCTAAATACCAAAAACGAGGTTATAGAAAGTGTTATAATTCCTGATAATTTAACAGTTAAAAAAGAATTTAGCTATATATTTGAAAATGCAATCCTATATGATAGTAATAGTTTTATAATGACTAGTAACACTAATAACAAGATTAATATTCAAAACCATACTATAGACAAAATAAACGATTTAAAGGAAAAATCTTATAGAATGGGAATTCGTCTCTTAGACAATATAGATATAGGAACTGATAGAAATGTATCCTATCAAAAAGAGAAACTATTAAAAGAGGGGGCAAAAACATACATACCGGGGATTACAAATACACTAGACATTAAACATATGCAAGAAAAAGAAGAGGCTGAAGATGAATGGGGTTTAGAGATCTAAGCTTCAAAAACAATATATTAATAATTGGAGGTTAAAATGTATAAATACAAAGTAGGTTCTATTAATAATAGGGTCTTTTTTAATTTTTTTTTCAATACCCAAAGATTTTAACATCTTTTAAAGATGGCAAAGTCTCCACCTTGTGGCTTGTGCCACAAGGTGCTAATTGGATAAAGGCTTTCTGCCTTCATCCAATTGTTAATTCTCGGGAAGTTTCCCGAGACCCTCTAACTAAAGGATATTGAAAAAGAAAGGAGAAGGAAAGATGGAAAAAGAAAAACATATAAAAAAAGTAAAAAGATATTGGTTAGAAGAAAACGAAGAAGAAAGTTATAGAAAATATATTGAAGATTATAATAGTGAAATTATTCAACTAGTGTTAGAAAATATAATATCCGACAAAGAAATATATTTATTTTACAAATTCAATCAAGAAGTGGACAAAGAATTTCTTTTTAAAATGGGGCAAATTCCTTGTCATTTAAATATAAAAAACTTTAATCCTATTTCAAATTATGTTGATGGAAAAATGAATTCTATGAAATTAAATAAATATATTTCTTATTTAAGTAAAAATATTACTAGTGAGGATTTTTTCTATATTGCATATTTAGATTACAAATATAAATTTTCCTTA
>CAYLXY010000103.1:0-6709 GCA_964387405.1 uncultured Clostridiaceae bacterium | reverse complement strand
TTTTAGGTTATAAAATAATATTAGGTAATACTAGCTTTAGTATTATATTACTATCTTCTCTAGCTTAATTCTTTGACTTATCCACTTTATATCATTATTGTATATCCAATCTGATAATTTCTAATGTCATTAATATCAATTCCTAAGCTATATTCTCTAAACTTTATTGTATTTTCTAATTTCCTTTTTACTTCATCACTACATTTATAACCATCTTTTCTTAAAGCAGACCATTGTTTTTTAAAGTCCTCTAATGAGATATTCCTCCCTGCATACTGCATCCAATTTATTGTATAGAATTTTTCATTCTCTATTCTTATACATCCTTTTCTATCCTTAACTTTTATAGGCACATAATATTCTAATAGTAAATTATCGATGCACATCTTAGCAAAAATATTAGTGCTCTCAAATCTATTAATTAATTCTGGGGATAGAATACATCCACTCCACTCTTGCCTCGCTTCATAATTATGAGCATCAATTAAAGACTTACCAAATATATTCTTATCATCAACATATAGTTCCCCATAAGAAATAGCCCCCCTTATTGGCAATCCTATAAAAAGATATGAATATGCAAGTAATTTAGCGGTTATTACAATAATATTATAAAAATCTCTTTCTTCATCATCCTCTGTGTAATATATCATGGTATCAAATGCAAACTTATATTCAACCAACTTGTTTTCACTATCTGGCTTTAGGAGTGTGCCCACTATATTTCCAAATTCATCGGTCACATTCCCACTACTTCGAACCCCATCAGAGTTAGAATCTGTTAATTTTTCTATCCCTATCATATATTCTTTTACTTTTTCTAAGTCTTCCTCCCAAAGTAATGATGAAAATCCAAGAATATCAAACATAGATACTATAGCATTATCTATAATTGCCATATGTGAACATACCCCCTATTAAAAACTTAATTATCTTAATAACTTCCATACAGTTTAAGAAGCTGTTATTTCAACTACTTACTCTTCAAAATCTTATACTATATATAATTACATTTTATATCAAAAATATTTCCATATCTTTTAAATAAACTTAATCTGAAATTCTCAGCAGCTTCTTGATTTTCTCGGAAGCTTATAACATAGCTAGAACTTGGATACATACAATCCATCATGTTTTTTTGAGTGTGTCCTAATTTATATGTAACTGGTATTAGTTCAATAACCTTGTTAATATTTTTGGGTGTTACTTCATTCTTTTTTTTAAACTTAATAGTTACAGTATAATCCATAGTCAATCATCTCCTATATAGCTTTTAATCCATATGTAAAAGAAGCCAGAGGAATAATCCCCTGACCTCTTATATTTTCACCTAATATTCCAATTATCTTAATAATTGAAGTACTCCTTGAGGTGCTTGGTTTGCTTGCGGACCATCAAATAGCTTTCACTATTTGCCAGACTATATCTTCAACCAAAGAATATTTGGTTGTCGGGTACTTCGAGGGCACCTCTGCCCCTATGGATTTCATCACCGTACAATTTGTATTGCCTTAGGTGGTATATCCTAGTCGTTGAACCTTCTCCAACCTTTCGGTACAGGAACTTGGCTGCTGATTATCCAATCTAACTAATTTTCAGACCTTCACGATTATCCTTTCGGATTGCGTTGTGGTTTAGTTAGTTTAAGGAAGTTCCAGCAATTCACCCGATTTGCGATTAGAGATTACTCTCTAATGGACCCTTAATAATGCAGAGGATTATCTTAATAATTGTAATACTCCCTCTGGTGCACTATTTGCTTGAGCCAACATAGCAATTGAAGCTTGTTGTAAAATGTTTTGCTTTGTATTTTCCATCATTTCTTGTGCCATGTCTACGTCTCTGATTCTTGCTTCTGATGCTTGTAAGTTTTCAGCTGACGTATCTAAGTTCTTTATTGTATGCTCTAATCTATTTTGAACAGCACCTAGTTTAGATCTTTCAGCAGATACTTTTTCAATAGCATCATTAATAGTTGTTACTGAAGCTGCTGCTGCTTCGTGACTAGATACATCTAATGAATACTCTGCTACTGTGTTATCTGTTCCATCTGTTACAGCTAAATTAGCCGCAAAGC
This sequence comes from uncultured Clostridiaceae bacterium, assembly GCA_964387405.1. Classification (GTDB taxonomy): domain Bacteria; phylum Bacillota; class Clostridia; order Peptostreptococcales; family Natronincolaceae; genus JAAZJW01. The sequence goes on along the minus strand of CAYLXY010000103.1, from coordinate 4,632 downwards.
CTGTTCCACCAGCTGCTGAAGAAATTCCAAGAGCTTCTGATCTCATATCTGCGATGTCTAGTGACATTGCTTGATTTTCGTTTGCTCCAACTTGGAAAGCTAAAGAATTGTCACTTTCAACTGTTGTTGTATCTGCAGCTTTAGTTTCAGTTGTAGTTGTATTAAAGTTCTTTGTTATTTCAAATGCATCTGTATCTTGAACATCAAAGGTAAAATTAATACCATGTTGATTATAGTTAATCTCGGTAACTGCTCCTGCACTCACTATTTGTTCAGTTGCCAATGCAGTCCCTTCTTTATCTAAGAGTTCAACTGTATAATCTCCAGCTGCATCTAATGCTGTTGCTGTAATTTTAATTCCTACAACACCATCTATAAAGTTGGCATCAGCAGCATCTACTGTAATTTCTGTTGTGAAACTACCATAAGTATCAGAACCGCCAGTTGCTATAGTATGTGAAGTATAATCTGTTACAGTTTTTACTGTTTCCCCTGTTATGTCGTGAGTGCCACCAGCTGCTATATCATATGCCGCAAGGTCAATAGTTACATCTGCACCATCTTTAAAATTAGCTACCTGCTCTGCTGTTATTTCAAAGTTTATTCCATTTGCATCATAAACAAAACTACCACTTGTCTCATCAAGAGCCATTTTTTGTTGTGATATATCTATAGTATCCCCATCACCATCCGTTGCATCAACACTAACTAAGAAATCTTCACCATTTCTTTCTATTTTTAGATTAACCGCGCTACTTGTATCTAGGTTTGACCAATCAAAATCTCCAGAATTTCCATCTGTAAATTCAATTGATAAGTCTGGTATAACTGCTCCTGCATCTAATCCTGTCCAAGTTGCTCCTAATGCAAAAGCTGATGCATATTCTCCACTAACAGCATTAGTTTTTACTGTTGTTGCTCCTTCAGTAACATTTTCAGTTATTGCTCTATCACCATTTACCAATTTCATGGTGTTAAACTCTGTTGTATTACCAATTCTGTTGATTTCTGATGTTAATTGATTTATTTCCTTTTGAATTTCGCCTCTATCTGCTTCTACGTTTGTATCAGAAGCTGCCTGAACTGCAAGTTCTCTCATTCTTTGAAGTATAGCGTGTGTTTCGTTTAATGCACCTTCAGCTGTTTGAATAAGTGAAATACCGTCTTGAGCATTTCTAGATGCTTGATTAAGTCCTCTAATTTGACCTCTCATCTTTTCGGAAATTGCTAGACCTGCTGCGTCGTCTCCTGCTCTATTGATTCTAAAGCCTGAAGATAGCTTCTCTGTTGATTTTGCACCGGAAGTGTTAGCCATACCCATCTGACGGTTCAACTTAACTTTTAATATTTTTCACTGTTTTTCACTTAGGTTTTTGGCTTACTCACAAGCCTAGACCCTTGTGAACTCAAAGGCTTCAGGCCTTTTATAAGTCTTGTTAATAAGGGTTGTGGCTATAGCTTTTTCTAATCCTAATACCATTAAACTATCATTGATTACCTCTCATCATTGGCATTTCTGGGTTTTTAATAAGTGATAGTCTAGAATGAATAGTAGGTATCTCCACAAAAAGATAAAAAAAGCCATGAAGTTTCTACATTTTCTGTAGTTTCTCCATGGCTTACAAGTTTTATTTCTTTAATCTAGGCTGGTTAGCATTATTTCTACTTCCCTGTGGTAACCATATTTGTTAAAGAAGTCTATTAAGGCTATTTCAAATACATCTTTTTGGGACATATTGTTGTCTGAACTAAAGTCCCTAACCATTTGGTCTAGTTGGTTACTCATGTGAACTGATTTAGTTAGTGATATTCCTGGAACCACATATCTAGGTAGAGTTCCTACACTGTTAGTTTCCATTAATTCTATAAGCTTGTCTTTTCTATTGTCTAGATATTCTAATAGATGGCTATATTTATTTAAGTCTCCTGCTTCCATATTCTCTCCCTTAAAGGCTTTATTAGTCTCTGTATTTTCTATACTTTTGTTACTTTCTATATCTTCTATACTATCCAAGTCCTCACCGCCTTCAGGCATATAATTGTTTCTATCTCCATCCCATATAAATCTCTTTGACTTCATATAGTTGGCCATTTCTTTTGCAGTTTCAAATCCTAGTTCATGGGCTATTCTTTTAGGGCTCATTTTTCCTTCTTCAAACATCTCTATTACTTCTAGGGTTTTTGATGTGACACTTCCATTATGGCTTCCTGGACTTTGCTGAATGATTCCTTTTCCGTCTTTAGGATAATAGCCTCCTAACCTTTCTCTCTTTGCATATCCTTCTTTTCTCATAAACACATCTAGAGATTTATAGTTTTTATATCCTAAGTCCTTGGCTATGGTCTGGCTGTCTTTTCCCTGCTCTATACAATCTAGTACATATTGTATTTTATATTCTTTTTCACTAAACTTTATCATCACTTCTCCTCCCTCTTCTATAACATATTAATGGCATCTACTAGCTGGTCATTTGAAACATGGGTGTAAATAGATGTGGTCTTTAAATCTGAATGTCCTAGGAGCTTTGAAAGGCTGACAATATTTACATCATTCCTTACTAGCTCACTGGCAAATGAGTGCCTAAACATATGGGCGGTTATTTGCTTTTTACATCCTAGTCTTTCTCTAGTCTCCCTTATTACTGCTTGAACCCTTCCCTTAGAAAGTCCGCCTGTCTTTTCTGTGGCAAAGAACTGATCACTATCTACTCTCCACTTCATATAGTCTTTTAGTTCTTTTTCCAATTTACTGGATATTGGAATCTTTCTAGATTTATCTCCTTTTCCATGTCTTAGGGAAATCCATCCACTTTCAAGGTCCACATCTTCAGGTGTTAAGGATAAGGCTTCTGATAGCCTAAGTCCTGTGTAAAATAGGGTTGTGGTGAAGACCTTTATTAGCTTATGGTCTATGGCTTCTATAAAGTCTAGAGCTTCTTTTTCAGTAAGGTATTCTCTTTCATTTGGTGTACATTTAATTCCTTCAATTTGTGATGCTATGTCTTCTTCACAGATTTGTCTTTTCCATGCATATCTAAAGAACATTCTAAGGGCTACTGATACTCTTTTTCTACTTGAAGGCTTGTAGTCCTTTTCATCTTTAAGATACCAGAGGAACTTTTCCACATCCTTGTACTCTACATCTTCTAAATAAACTGGTCCATTCCATTCTCTTTCCAACCACTTTCTAAAAAAGTTTAAATCCTGCATATAGCCTGTTACTGTTCTTGGGCTTTTTTCCTGCTGCTTTAAATTAAGTTTATATGACTGTAATGCTCTTTCTAAAATCAAACTCTTTCCTCCTCTCCCTCTTCTAAGCTTTATATCACAAGCAAAACCATTAGTTTTCCCTATTACATATATCACTTATAAAGGGCTATAAGTCAAGCATTATAGGGCATTTTCTTCTACATTTGTTTTACTATTTTTTTCTCTTTTTACTATACTTTTAATGCCTTTTTACTTCTTTACTTTGTGGTTTTATTCCCTTTTACTTTTCCTTTTTAGTTCTTATGGATAGTAAATACTCTTCCCTTGGAATTAAGGTTTCTTCTAATCTACAAATATTAAACTCTGCATTTATTAGAGCTTCCACTGCTAGTTTTCCTCTTGGGTCTAATCTTAAATACTTCATAACCGTTTCAGCTAGGTCCTCTTCTATAGCCCACCTTCCTAAGTCATCCATATCTTCATCACTTAGTCTTGGAGATGAAGGGTCATCTGATCTGGCTAGTATATAGTCCACACGCTTATCAAATACTTCACTCATCTTTTCTAAAGCATCAAAGCTTGGATTCCTTTTTCCCATCTCCCACATAGCCACAGTTCCAGTTGACATATCTAGCATTTTAGCTAATTCACTTTGTGTCATATTATTTACTTTTCTGAGTTCCTTTAATCTATTAACAAATGTCATCTTTTATCCCTCCCACTTTTATTACTTTTAGTATATATTGATTGTTATGTATTGTCAAGTATCTTTTACTCACTTTTGTTATTGTTTATTATTATATATCTTTTAATTATTTTTAGTAGAGTTATTCCCACACAAGGTAGATTACAGCTAATATAGCTCTTAGGTTATCATCATTGAATATAATCTACTTTTCTTTTATTGTGTTTTACCTTGTTGACATTCACTCACATTTGTTATAGTGTTTATTTATAGTAAATATAACAAGGAGGGGTTTTATGGAAACTAAGAAACCACAAATGCTAACTGTAAGGGAAACTGCAAAGACAGGAATACTTCCTGAGCATGCAATAAGAAGGCTTCTAAAGGCTGGTAAGCTTCCTGCTATGTTTGTAGGGAGTAAAGCCTTTATAAACTATGACAAGCTTTGCCAGCAGCTACATGAGCTAGATGGCTCTGAAAGACCAGATAATGATAGTTAATAGTTTAGAGTTTACAGTTAAGAGTTAAAAGGATTAGATATTGGACTTTGGAAGGTGAATAGCTTTAATCTCATCATATATAGGGTTTGGATTAAGAGCACAGATTTTATAAGTATAGGAGTATTAATAGTAGAAGTTTAGATAGAAAGTCCATTATATGTATTTGCATTAAAGACTATTTATTTTCTACAGGACAATATACCCATCAATGAAATTAGTGGGTTTAATCACAAAAGT
>CAYLXY010000102.1:0-6720 GCA_964387405.1 uncultured Clostridiaceae bacterium | reverse complement strand
AATATTTTTCAAAATACACTTATATAATATTTTTCACCTAATAACTAGACTTAAAAATTTGAAGGTTTGTTATAAAATTCCCATATTCCCCATAAATCTACTTGATTTTCTTTAACTGTTTTTGTTTTACGTCTATCTTCTCTTATTTTTCTAACTTTTATATTGTATTGCTCATCCCCTAATCCTAACATTTCATTAAAAAACATTTGTGATATATCAGGTGCAAACATAATGACTGGGTTGTCTCGTGAAGTTACAAGTGAATAAGGTCTGTTTATTTTTCCTATTTCACTAGGGTCTAATAATGCCCTGCTCGTTAAGCTTATACTTTGTCCTGTTGAAGGCGTAGAATATTTTTGATTATTTGATGATAAAGAATATGTTGAAACTGTGTAATTGCCTAGTTTTTCAGAAATCTCTTTTAAGGTTTCACCATCATCCGCTTGAAGGTATATCCACGTTTGACAATTCCCTCGAACAGTTCTACTTACCTCCTTTCCATATTTTTCTTCTAATTGGGCAAAGGACTGTAAAAACAAGTTAAATCTCATACCTCTACTTCCACCAACTGTTAACTTGTTTGCAAAATCAGGTATTTTAGTAAAGTTTCCAAACTCGTCTAAAATAAAATTAACTCTATTTGTTAATCTACCACCTCTTTCATCAGCTATATTTACAAGTTGTTCATAAATTTGCGTTATCATAAGACTAGCCAAACTATAATAAGTTGATTTTTCATCAGGTAAAATAATGAATAAAGCCATTTTTTTTCTTCCTAAATCTTTAGGGGAAAAATCAGACTTAGACGTCATTTGATTTATTAAAGGGTTAGTAAATAACCTTAATGTAGCTAAGGCAGCAGTAAAAAAACTCCCTCTAGTTCTCGAAGGAGCTATTTCTGATATTGCTATTAAACCTTTTGCAGGATGATCATCATCTAAATCTTTCATGTATTCGACAATAGGCATTGTTTTATCAATTGTTTTACACATTTGAGATATGAAATAATATACATTTGTCATGTTCTGATACTGCTCACCAAATTTATCATTGTTATCAAACACTACACTCATAATGCTACTTGCTATAGTAGAAGCTTCACCATCTGTCCATATTCTTTCACCTTTTGCCTCTCCAACTAAAGAAGAAGTAATATCCCATGTAGCATCAATTGCACCTGGTATATCATTAACTTTAACTTTATCTATTACAGGCTGAAGAAAATTATATTCATGAGATTTTAAAGGACTTCTAAAGTCAACAGCAACTACTTCATAGCCTAATCTTTCTAAGAAAGGGTAGGTATACTGGTATAGTTCTCCTTTAGGGTCTGAAACAACAATACTTTCTCCTGCCAATGCAAGGGTACTTATTGATTGTAATACTACTGTTCTTGACTTTCCTGAACGTGTAGCACCAATGCAGAGTGTATGTGTGTCATCTGTTATAGTAAAAAGTTTTTCCTTATTTCCCTCCTTTTTTAGCCCTATAACAATACCTCCTTTTTCAAAATAAGGCTTGGTATTGCATTCCTTTGTATCAATCTTTTTATTTATCATTCTTATCACCACCTTTATTTTCAGTTGATAATTCGGATAAATCATCGTAGCCATGTTCTATTAAATATTCTATAAGCTTATCGTTTTTATTTAATATGGATATAGGAAATGCTTTTTCTTTTTCCTTTTCCGTCATAAATCTTGCAGAGCCAAATTGTTTTTGCCCAGCTGGCACAGGTATACTTATAGTTGGTGTAACTTTTATTAAATCACTTTCATATGGCTTATTGTTAACTAATAAGAAGAAAAGACCTCCTAATATAATTAATAACTCAATAGAAATAAATAACATAAAATGATTATTATTTACTTTTATACTTTTAATACAATCTAAAAAATTAAAGCTGAAAACGTTAACAGAACTCGTTTTATTAGATAATATTTGATGCAAAAAGGTTGAAACATATATACTAGCTATTGTTCCGAAAACAATAAGGATCAATGAGAGTATTAATTTTATTTTATTCTGCTTATCCAAGGTTTAATCCTCCTTAATACCATTTTAACTTTGCTTTTTTAGAAGCTTTTTCAATTTCATATTCACTTATAACAAAGTCAATTTTATGAAAACATTCTTTGAAACCATAGTAAGATTCGAAAAGATAAAGCCTATTATCTAATCCTGTTTCTCCTAGAAAAACACCTTCTAAACAAATCTTTTTATTATTTCTACTACTCTTATAAATAACATATTCATTTTTCAGCTTTAAATTCAGTACATTTTCTTTTAAGTCTTCTACTCTAACCATATATACCTCCTGTCTTATATTTTTACATTTTCAGCATCACCCCCTTAAAAACAACCTCTTAAAACCCTTTTTAGGCCTTTTAAAAAAGTATTCAGACCTATACTATGGGCATGAAAGATATTGAAAATAAAAAAACAGCCTATAAATGACTGTTTTTTATTTAAAACTATTTATTTATTCCCCAAACACTAAACATCTTCTCCACAACATTTCCATTAATATCACAAACTCTAACAGAAAGATTATTTAAAACTCCTGCAGAACTTTTATTTATATTTGTAAAGGATATATCTGTGATATCATCTTTTAATAGATAATAAGTAACCCCATTATCTAAACTGTAAAACAAATATTCAGATATATTATCTTCAGCACCTAATCTAATATCAAAATTACTATTGGTTACTACAGTTTGACCTTTAATTTTATTTTCTGCAATTGTAATATTAGGTGATATCCAATCCGCTAAATAATTAATTATTAGAGGACTACTCTCCCTAATATAATCCTTAAATTTAAAGTGAGTTTTATAGTATCCAGGAATATTAAAATGTACTTTATCTTCAAAGAAACCTTCATTAAGCTCCTTCCAATCACTATATCCAAATCCTTCTTTAGAAAAGGCATAATAAGCTACTTCAACCTTTTCCTTGTTTTTTATCGTTTCCATTTTATTTTGTGTCACAACAAAAATCTCACCATTAAGTTGCACTGCTTTATTATTTAATTCCTCTGGATTAAACTCAACAGGCTTAGAAGTATCCCAAGTCTTCAAATCATCTAAGTTTATAACATCACCATAATCTGGTTTGTCAATTACATCATCACTTATATCTAAATCTGGAATATAAGTATGTGGCTCTTCTCCGTTTGTAAATGTCAACCTTGTAAAATATGAAGGTTCTTCATTTTTATTTATTACCCTTACAGAATATGAATAATAACTTTCCTTAGATAGATTAGTGTTCTTCCAAATAGGATTAGAGTGAGTTATAGTTTTCTTTTGATCTGTTACATCATTTTTAATCTCGTATTCTGTATAAGAAGGATTGTTTAAGCTATCTACTATTAGAGTTATTTTTATATAATCTTCTCCAGACTCAAAAGAACCTTTTGATATGCCCTCAGCATTTGTAAATGACTTACTTGTATTTTCAACTACAACAGGAGGCATTGAAAATGAACTGTTTATTCTTCTAGTACTAATATGTGGGATATACTTTGTATTAGGTAATAAACCTATATCTTCAAATTTATAACCACTATCACTAAACCATGAACTTCTACTCTCTATAACCTCAATACCATCTGTATCCACTAGCCATAATTGATATTCTTGGTTATTGACCTTATCCCAAGAAACTTTTAATGTACTTACAGAACTGCCTATTAATTTAAAATTACTTACAGGAATTACAGTTACAACTCCATCAAGAGGTTTGTCATTAATGTCTACAAGAGAAGGATCAGAAGAAGCTGTAAGCCTTAATTCTTCATTATCCGGATAGTTTTTAACACCATCTTCATTTCTAACATTTAAATACACTTCATACTCTTTTCCTTCAACTAATCCATTTAATATTTTTAACTCATCTTTACTCCAATCAGCAGTAGCTACTACAGTATTTGTACCTTTTTCTTTTAATATTATTTTTGTATCTGGTGTTATTTCGTTTTCATCGTTATTCACTATATTAAGAGTTATCGAATTATTGGAACTTTCAATAAATTGTACTTTTACAGGGTTTAACGCTAAAGTATATTTTTTCAGTATATTTGAATAATCTCCTATATTATCAAGCTTATCTTTACTTTTAACTTTAAAAGAATATTCTTTGTTAGCTGTTAAGCCTTCATCTATTAAAAAATTTTCTGTTGACCATGGGGTTATATCTTCTCCGTTTCTATTATATATGAAAGTTTGAGTTTCATGTAATCCAACCCCAGCATCAATAGCACTTGCATCTATCTTAATACTTGAATCACTTAGCACTTCTATTGATTCAGCAGTTGTAATTGGACCAGTTTTGTCTATATTAAGATTAATGCTGCTTATACTAGATTTGCCACCTCTGTCATCTTCTGCCCATAACTCTAAGGTTATTTCGCCTTCTGGAATAGTAGAATTTACAACTATCTTTTCTTTTATTGTTTGTTCCTCGCCAGTTGTAACTATATCTGCTACCAAGACTTTATCGGTAAGTAAAGGCAATAAAACTCCATCTTGTTTAATATTGTACTTTATATTAATCATATCTCCTATATCATCGTCTTTTAATTTAGCAATAATATCAATCATGTTATATCCTTCATTTTCACTAAAATATTTACCTTTTAATTCAATTATATTATCAATATTATTGTTAGGACTCCTGTTCGTTCTTATATCATTAATAGGATTACCATCAGAATCTGTAAGTTTAGGCTCTGATGTGTCGTTAAGTGATAATTCTCCTTCATCTGGATAGTTTGTAACCAAATCACCATTTCTTACATTTAAGTATATTTCATATTCCTCACCTTCTACTAAGTCAGTTAATATCTTAGTAGCATCTAAGCTCCAGCCTGTATCACATATAACTTCATTAGTTCCTTTTTTCTTTGCTATTAATTTAGTTTCTGGGACTTCATCATTCTCTATATTATTTACTACAGTTAATGTTAAACTATTTGTACTATAATCAATTAGCTGTACTTCTGTAGGATCTAAAGCTAAAGTATATCTTTCAATAGTATTTGAATAATCTCCTTCATTATTAAGCTTATCTATTGCTTTGAATTTATAAATATATTTTTTATTTGCTTTTAAACCTGTATCAGTAAGTGGATTCAAACCAGTCCATTCACCTATATTGCCACCATCTCTATTATATAAATAGGTTTCAGTTTCCCTTAAATCTACCATATTGTCTGTAGATGTAGGTTTTATCTCAATTGAAGATGTATTTTTAGCAACAACATTTTCTGGGTTTAATATAGAAACTGGACCTGTATTATCTATAAAAATAATAGTATTTTTTTCTGCTTTTCCACCCTTATCATCTTCTGCTATTACTTTTAAAGTATATTTCCCATCAGGTATGGTTTCATCTACATTTATGGTATAATTGAAACTGTGATTTATTCCACTTCCCGATGATAAATTCGATTTTATTACAACATTAGTATGCCCATCTAAATCAGAACTTGTATCATTATTAAAAAGAGTATATTTTATGCTTATTTCGTCATCTGTATCATTATCCTTTACTTCACCTTCAAAATAGATAGCATTATGTCCAACTTCCTTACCAAAATAACTATTTCCGTTGGCTACTAACCCATCTGACACAGTGGCATTAATTACTGGTTCTTGATTATCTATGTACTCTATTGTTACTATGTATTTGTAATAGTAATCAGTTCCAGCTTGATATACTGTGCCACTATAGTCCTGACGGTATATCCTTGTGTCAGGTTTAGATACGGTACCAGAATAACTCACTGAACTATTTGATTCATTTCTATATAAATATCTAGTTCCAATGACAGGGTTTGAAGGTGGATCATAAAAATGAACAGGACCATAAGTGGTATTAGTATAAGATAATATTCCGGTATATCCACCAGAACTATAATTATAAGTGCTGGTAAAATTAGTATCATAACCATCGCTTATCCAATCTGTTCCATTCCATTTTTTATATTCCCTCACCCATGTAGAACGAGTATGAGTAGCAACCTTACTATCAGCAGGGGAACCACTACTGACGAAACTACCACCACTTTTAGTTAATGTACCAGAATACCCACCACTATTGTAGTTTTTGGTATTTGAAAAACTATCACTGCTGCTAGTAGAGTAATCATTAACATATTTTGAATATTTATAAGGATTATTTTCACTTCTACTCGAACTACCGCCACTAGCATTAATGGTTACGTTCTCACCATTTTTAGTATGACTAACACTACCAGTATTAGTAGTTATACTTTCTATACTTTGTAAATTAGGTATATTAATGACTTTACTTAAACTACTTTGATCAACCCCACCTTCACCAACCGTCACGGTCATAGTTTTAATGTTAGGGTTTGCACTAACTGGCGTAACCCCTTGAAAAACAAAAGTAAAAATCAATATTAAAACCATTAGAACCTTACCAAAATTAAAATTTAGTTCAGTACTTTTAAAACTGCTCATAAGCCTTGTCATAGGCTGTAAACCCCCTTTTAAGATAATTATATAGATTAAAAACTAACATCTACTTAAAAAACAAGATAAAAAAGTCCTAATTCTTTTAATGAAATTAGGTTTTTGCAAAATAGAAACTATATAGAACCACTGGCCTAGTTATATTCACCAAAATAACTATTTACACTTGGTAATTTTACATCTTGTAATATACATTTCCGTTGTTTTATTTGATAAT
>CAYLXY010000101.1:0-6723 GCA_964387405.1 uncultured Clostridiaceae bacterium | reverse complement strand
ACCGTGTCTCAGTTCCAGTGTGGCCGTTCACCCTCTCAGGCCGGCTACTGATCGTGGCCTTGGTGAGCTTTTATCTCACCAACTAGCTAATCAGACGCGGGTCCATCCTATACCGAAGTTCTTTGACTTATTGAAGATGCCTTCAATAAGTATCATGGAGTATTAGCAATGGTTTCCCATTGTTATTCTCCTGTACAGGGCAGGTTACCCACGCGTTACTCACCCATCCGCCGCTAACCGCATAAATATTCACCCGAAGGCTTCAATTTAATTGGTTCGCTCGACTTGCATGTGTTAGGCACGCCGCCAGCGTTCATCCTGAGCCAGGATCAAACTCTTATAATAAAACTTGAATTTCTGGGTTCTATATGAAGGATTATTATCTTTCACATAGAATTTTCATTTTTTAAAATGAATCTCGGCTTTTGCCGAGTAAGTATCTTATGCAAAATCAGTGATTTTGCTAATCTACTCATGCTGGCTTAAATCTATACTGTTTAGTTTTCAAAGACCTGTTTTAATTTTCGTCTGCCTCGTTTAGGCGACTTACTTAGTATAACATGTCCCTAATAATATGTCAACAACTTTCGATAAATTATTTTGGGAACATTTTTACATGAAATAAAACCTCTTGTCTTAAATCTGTTAACTTTCAGATAAGACTAAACTCAAATTTCAAATTTTAAGTTTTCAATGTGAAACTTGAGTGCTTAACTAATATAACATCTTAATTTAAGTTTGTCAATACATTTTTATGTTTTCCTATTTTAAAATAATATAATACCACTATATTCATATAGTATGATTAAAATTCAATGGTATTATATCATTTATATTTAATTATATTTAATCTTCATTTTCTTTATTATTATCTTCATTTGATTCTAAAGGCTTCATTGTAGGAAATAACAATACATCTCTTATAGATGGGGAATTTGTTAATAACATCATTACCCTGTCTATTCCTATTCCCAATCCACCAGTAGGTGGTAGTCCCACTTCTAAAGCATTTAAAAAGTCTTCATCTAACATATGTGCTTCTTCATCTCCTGCTTCCCTTTGTTCTAACTGTTCCATAAATCTTTCACGTTGATCTAAAGGATCATTAAGCTCGGAAAAAGCATTTGCAATTTCCCAAGTATTAATAAAAGCTTCAAATCGATTTGTAAACTCTGGATTATCTGGATTTCGTTTTGCTAAAGGTGATACTTCCACAGGATGTTGAGTTATAAAAATAGGCTGAACTAAATGTTTTTCAGCGTATTCTTCAAACACCTCACTAATAATATGACCTTTTTTCATTCCAGCTTTAATTTCAATTCCTAATTTTTTACCTATCTCTATAGCTTCTTCATCAGTTTCCACCTTATTAAAATCTACATCTGCATACTTTTTACACGCATCCACCATAGTCATTCTATCCCAAGGTGGTGTTAAATCCAATTCTTGCCCTTGATAAATAATTTTAGTAGTACCTAAAGCTTTTTCAGCGGCATAAGCTACTATGTTTTCAGTAATATCCATCATATCATTATAATCTGCATAAGCTTGATAAAGCTCAATGTTTGTAAACTCTGGGTTGTGTTTAATAGACATACCTTCATTTCTGAACATTTTACTCATTTCGTACACTTTATCAAAACCACCAACTATTAACCTTTTTAAAAATAATTCATTTGCTATTCTTAAATACATGTCTATGTTTAAAGTGTTATGATGTGTAGTAAAAGGTCTTGCACTAGCCCCTCCAGCTATGGTTCCTAATACAGGAGTCTCCACTTCTAAGAATCCTCTATTATCTAAGTAGTCTCTTATAGCTTTAGTGGCCTTAGTTCGAATAACAAAGGTTTTCTTCACTTCTGGGTTGACTATTAAATCTACATATCTTTGTCTATATCTTAAATCATGATCTTTCAACCCATGCCATTTCTCTGGTAAAATTTGAAGAGATTTTGCAAGCAGACGAACTTCTGTAGCTTTTACAGAAACTTCACCCTTTTTTGTTTTAAAAACCTCTCCTTTTATTTCTAAAATATCTCCTATATCATAAGTAGTGAATAGTTCATAGTCTTCTTTTCCTATCCTATCTTCTCTTACATATGATTGAATTTGACCATCTTTATCTTGAATATTAATAAAACTCGCTTTACCATGACCACGTTTAGCCATTAATCGTCCTGCTATTGTAACTTCTTTATCTTCCAGATGTTCAAATTGTTCTTTTATTTGATCACTATAATGAGTAACATAGACCTTTTCTATTTTAAAAGGATCTTTTCCTATGCTTTTTAAATGTTTTAATTTATCTACACGAATTTTAATTAACTCATTTAAACCTTGTTCTTCATTTATCATTTGTATGCCTCCAACTATCTATCTTGTAATTTCTAATACTTCATACTTTGTAGTTCCATCTGGAATTTGTATCTCTACAACTTCCCCTACTTTAGCCCCTATTAAAGATTTTCCAACAGGAGATTCATTAGATATTTTAAGTTCATAAGGATCTGCCTCCGCTGACCCAACTATCATATACTTAACTACTTCATTATAATCTAAGTCCTTAACTTCTACCGTTGCACCTATGCTAACAACATCTGTAGTAATATCATCTTCATCTATTATAGTTGCTTTACGAAGCATGGTTTCAAGTCTATTTATTCTATCCTCTACTTGAGCCTGCTCATTTTTAGCTTCATCGTACTCTGAGTTTTCACTTATATCACCGAAAGCAATTGCTTGCTTTATTTTCTCTGCTATTTCTTTTCTTCTTACAGTTTTTAGCAATTCTAATTCATCTTCTAGTTTTTTTAGCCCCTGAACTGTTAAAACTACTTCTCTATCTATCATTTAAACTTCTCTCCTTATCTTCTCTAATTAATCTATTCCTAAATCCATTTAATAATACAACTACTCATTATAAGCTATTGTTATGATATAGGTTTATAATATATGTTTACCTAGAGTTTTTATACCTGTTTTTTTATATAACAAATTTATCCCAATTATTCAATCTCTATTAATTCCTAGCTTAAAAAGACTAGTAGTATTTGCACCTTACATATTACTAGTAACTTTGTTATTTAGATAAATATATTCTACATATTATAGAATAGTAACTATTAAATGTCAAGTCAAAACCAGGCCATTTCTACACTATAAGTTCTTATAATTCTATTTAAATATTACCTATTAGCTATTTAAATATTCCATTAATATTTCTTCCATATGACTTCTGTTTTTAACTGTATTAATTTCATTGCGAAGACTTGCTGCTCCCTTCAATCCTTTCATATACCATCCTATATGTTTTCTCATTTCTCTAATTCCTATATACTCTCCTTTATGATTAATCACTAGATCCATATGCTTCAATGCCATTTTTATTTTATCTTCTCTAGTAGGTTCTGCAAGTAAATTACCTGTTTTTATATAATGTACCAATCTTTTAAACAGCCATGGATTACCTTGACTTCCTCTACCTATCATAATCCCATGGCACTGGCTTTTATCCAATAACTTTATTCCATCATCTACTGTAAATACATCTCCATTGCCTATTACAGGGATAGTTACAGCATTCTTTACTTCCTTTATAATATTCCAGTCAGCCTTACCTGAATAAAATTGTTCCCTAGTTCTACCATGAACAGCTATTGCCTTTGCCCCACTTTGTTCTAGAGCCTTTGCTAATTCAACTGCATTTATATTATTTTCATCCCAACCCTTTCGAATTTTAACTGTAACTGGTTTTATAGATTCTTTAACCACTGCTTTAACAATTTCGCTGGCCAATTTAATATCTTTCATAAGTGCACTACCGTCTCCATTTCTAACTATTTTAGGAGTGGGACATCCCATATTTATATCCAATATAATATTTTTTCTTTTATTAAGTATATAGGCCGCTTCAGCCATTGTACTAGGATCCGAACCAAATATCTGAAGTCCAACAGGTTTTTCATCTGGATGGATTTTTAATAATTCTTCAGTTTTTTTATCTCCATAGCATATTCCTCTAGAACTTACCATCTCCATATATACTAGTCCACAATCCATTTCTTTACATATTAATCTAAAAGAAAGGTCTGTCACACCAGCCATAGGAGCTAAAAAAACAGGATTTTCTAAAACCACATTATCTATTTTCATATGTTCACCTCTAATTCTACTCTTGTATTGCATATATTGCTCAATTTTCAAATGATTATTAATTAAAGTAAATAACAAAAGCTAGGCTCACACCTAGCTTTTGTTATTTACTTTATTCTATCAGCTTTATTGCGTTGATAAATAATATTTAACCCATCTAAAGATAAAAGTCCATCTATTGTATCTATACACTTAGCTTCGCTAATGATAAGAGTTGCAAATCCACCAGTAGCAATGACTTTAACAGATTCATCTTTAATCTCATTTTTTATTTTTCTTACTATATATTCCACTAAACCAACATAACCGTATACTATTCCAGATTGCATACTACTAACAGTATTCTTTCCTATAACCTTTTCAGGCTTTGCAAGTTCCACCCTAGGCAATTTCGCAGTCTTTTCAAACAACACATCACTAGAAATTTTAATGCCTGGTGCAATTGCTCCACCTAAATACTCACCTTTTTCTGATATTACACAAAAGGTTGTTGCAGTACCAAAATCTACTATTATTAATGGTCCACCATATTTCTCATAAGCAGCAACTCCATTAACAATTCTATCTGCACCAACTTGCGCAGGATTATCATATTTTATATTCATACCTGTCTTAACACCAGGTCCTACTGTTAAGGGTCTTATGTTAAATAGTTTTTTTGCTGCACGTTCTAAGGAATACATAATATTAGGCACTACCGAAGACATTACAACATCTTGAATATCTTTAATATTTAAATTATTAAATTGAAAAAACTGCTGAATAAGTATGCTATATTCATCGGATGTTTTGTTTTTATCCGTTGCAATTCTCCAAAAATCTATTAACTCATTTCCACGATAAACACCTAACACAATATTAGTATTCCCCACATCAAGAACTAAAATCATTTGTTCACCTTCTTCAACTAGTCTATTTTATAGTCTTTCAATCCCTTCATTATAATATAAACTATAATTGAAGAAATTATAACCTCTGTAGTTCCATTTAATGCAGCAACTCCAACCACTGCCATAAAAGGTAAATATCCTCTTAAGTAAATCATAGACAATACTCCAACTGTGTTAGTTAGTGTACCTGCTACAGATGCTGCCACTGGATGCTTAAATGCTTTGTAAGCATAATAGCTCATAACACCTATGAAAAGTCTAGGCAATATAGCTACTAAAGGATCCGTAAAAAAAGGAGATCCTGGCCTCAAAAAACTACTTACACCAAATATTAATCCCACCATAGTCCCTACTGCTGGACCACCTAAAATCGCACCAATAATAACAGGTATGTGCATAGTAGTTGTTTCTATGCCAATTAAAGGTATAGGTATATATCCTATTGGGGTCATGCTTAATACTACAGAAAAAGCACCTAGCATACCAGCGATTGTTACCTTTTTTGTTGATAATTTTTTACTTTGAATCATTTCGCCACCTCCGTTCCAGCTCTTTTCAGATGCTGGACAGTAAATTTTTTTAAAACTACTCTTAGATATAGTCTAGCCCATAAATATGATACTAGCTATTTCACCATATATTTTAACAGTTTACAATTTATATTGCAATAACTATTTTAGATAAGATTTTTCTCCTCTAATAGAAACTTCCCCTGATGAAATTAACTCCTTATTACCATCTTCCATTTCAACTAATAGTAAGCCTTCCTCATTAATATCTACAGCTTTAGCTTTTATTTCTAATTTACCCTGAATAATCCTAATATTTTTTCCTAATATGGCAGAATGTCTTCTAATTATAGATAAAGTTTCATCTAGGTCTAAGTTTTTAATATATTGCTTATATAATTCCTCAAATTTTTTTAAAATATTAACTACAAGATCCTTCCGATCTATCTTTTTATCACTCTCTATAAACAAAGATGTAGCTATGGTCTTTATTTCATCGGGAAAATTTTTCATATTTACATTTATGCCTATTCCTACAACAATATAATTAATTTCATTTAATTCCCCTGCCATTTCTGTTAAAATACCACATACTTTTTTATTATTAATAACAAGATCATTAGGCCATTTTATTAAAGCATCTAGTCCTGTTAGATTCCTAATAGATTCACATACAGCTGCTGCTGCTATTTGTGTCATCTTTATACCTTCTCGTGGTGGAATATCAGGCTTTAAAACTAAGCTCATCCAAATACCTGTTCCTCTAGGAGATAACCACTCTCTACCTCTTCGGCCTCTACCAGCAATTTGTTGCTCAGCTAAAATAATGGTTCCGTGTTCCAATTTATTAGCTTCCTTTTTAGCATAATTATTAGTAGAATCTATACTATTAAAATAAATAATTTCTTTAGCTATACTATTATTTAAAAGTAATCTTTCTATTTCCTTAGGTAAAAGTTTATCTTTCATTTCCAAAAGCTTATATCCTTTCCCAGGCATAGTTTCTATATTATAGCCCTCTTCCCTTAATATATTAATATGTTTCCAAACTGCTGTACGGGATACTTCTAATTTTGTAGCTAGCTTTTCTCCAGATATGTAGTTTTCTCTATTTCCATATAGTTCATCTAGTATTTTACTCCTCATAACCCCACCCCTGATTGTTCCCTATA
>CAYLXY010000100.1:0-6737 GCA_964387405.1 uncultured Clostridiaceae bacterium | reverse complement strand
TTATGCAAATTAAATACAAGGGTTGTAAAAAACCTATTAAATATTTTTGAGTTTTTTTGGGAATTAAGGTATAATGTTTTGTAGTATACCATAGAATAAAAATACAGTGTAGGGATTAATTCAAAGGGGAAGATAATATGATTAGTAAACGAAAAGCCATAATTGGAGCCATAATAATTGTTATATTAACCACTACTTTTAATTTTACAGTAGGCAATATTATAACATCTCCATTAGGATTTGGATATGCAATGCAAAAAAGTGAATATAGACAATATGAAAAACTTTTATCACTCAAAAACTACTTAGAAAAGAATTATTATAAAGAGCTTGATGAAGAGAAACTTATTGAAGGTGCTATAAAAGGTATGTTTGAAAGTATAGGAGATCCTTATACATTATATATGGATTCAAAGGAATACGGGGATTTAATGACTAGAACACAGGGAACTTATGGAGGTATAGGAGTAATTGTAACTCCAGGTGAAGATGGTTATGTAACTGTAGTGTCTCCTATAGAAGATACACCGGGGGAAAAAGCAGGGCTTATTCCAGGAGATAGAATATTATCTGTTAATGGAGAAGCTATATTTGCTGATAAATTAGAGCAGGCAGTTGATTTAATGAAGGGAGAGCCTGGAACAGAAATGATCCTTTCAATTTCAAGAGATAGTAAAGAAAAGGCATTTGATGTAAAAATTACAAGAGAAGAAATTCGATTAAAAACAGTTCGGTCTGAAGTTATAGAAGGAGATATTGGATATATTAGAATAAGTATGTTTGATGAACAGACTGCTAAGGATTTTAAGGAACATCTGCAATCATTAAAAAAGAAGAAGCTTGAAGGAATTGTTCTAGATTTAAGAAATAATCCTGGAGGTTTGTTAGATGAATGTGTAGAAATAGCTGATGAAATACTAGGAGAACAAGTGATAGTATACACAGAAGATCGTAATGGCAATAGAAAAATAGAAAGATCTGATAAAAGACAATTAGAATTACCACTTACAGTATTAGTAAATGAGGGTAGTGCAAGTGCTTCTGAAATTTTAGCTGGTGCAATTAAAGATGGACATAAAGGAAAAATAATAGGAACTACTACATTTGGTAAAGGTTTAGTCCAGCAAGTAAGGCCGCTTAATGATGGAACTGGATTTAAATTTACTGTATCAGAATACTTTACTCCAAATGGAACAAATATCCACGGAACTGGTATAATACCAGATATTATAGTGGAATTACCAGAAGAATTAGAAAATGAAGATGCAATTGAATTTTATGAAGATACTCAATTAAAGAAGGCTATAGAAGTCCTTAGAAAAGAAACAAAAGGTAAATAAAAGGTAAATAAATAAGATATAAAAACATCCTTAAAAACTTAGATTATCAAAAAATCTGAGATTGTGTTAGAAGGATGTTTTTATAAATTTTAAAACTAATCTATATCGTCATAATAATTATTAGTAGTAATTTCTAAATCACTACTAATAGGTGTAATATAATAAAATGAAAAATAGTCTCTGTATGAAAAGTTACAGGCTTGGCAAGTAAATGACTTATAATTAAGAAATGGGTCTATAAGAATATTATTAGAATGACATATAGGGCATTTAGGTAGACTATAATGCTGTAAAAAAACTACATATGCAAATAAAGAAATTGACATAAAGGCTAAAATTATTATCATAATATCCCCCCTATTAAAGTGACAAAATTCCAAGATAGCACTTTAATATAATATATGAGGGATTCTCATTAAAATAACTAATATAGATTTAAAACAATATTGACATAATTATAGTAGAATTATATAATAAGTTTGCCGAACAAGCGTTCATATTAAGTTCAGTAAAATTTATTTGAAGAATAGATGATAAATTAGCAAGGAGATATATATATGGAAGAATTTAAAATTAAATCCGACTACAAGCCTACAGGAGATCAACCAAAGGCTATAAGAGCCTTGTCTAAAGGAATTAAAGCAGGGGTTAAGGATCAAGTCCTATTAGGAGTTACAGGTTCGGGAAAAACATTTACTATGGCTAATGTAATAGAGAAGGTGCAAAAGCCAACTTTAGTAATAGCTCATAATAAAACTTTAGCAGCACAACTTTCCAGTGAATTCAAAGAATTCTTTCCAAATAATGCAGTAGAGTATTTTGTAAGTTATTATGATTATTATCAACCAGAAGCATATGTTGTTCATAGCGATACTTATATTGAAAAAGATGCATCTATCAATGATGAAATTGACAAATTAAGACATTCTGCCACATCTTCTTTATTGGAAAGACGGGATGTTATTATAGTAGCAAGTGTCTCCTGCATATATGGTTTGGGAGATCCAGTAGAGTATAAAAAGTTAGTAGTGTCCCTTAGAGTGGGTATGGAAAAAAGTCGTGAAGAGGTTCTTAAGCAGTTAGTAGATATACAATACGAAAGAAATGATATAAACTTTGTTCGTGGAACATTTAGAGTAAGGGGAGACATAGTGGAAATATTTCCAGCTTCATCTACAGAAAATGCTATTCGTATTGAATTTTTTGGTGAAGAAATTGATCGTATGGTAGAAGTAAATTCTTTAACAGGTGAAATAATTGGAGTTAGAAAACATGTTTCTATTTTCCCTGCATCTCACTATGCTACAAGTCCAGAAAAAATAGAGATAGCTATAAAAGCTATTGAGAAAGAACTAGAAGATAGGGTTAAAACATTAAAAGAAGAAGATAAGCTTATAGAAGCACAGAGAATTCAACAAAGGACTATGTATGATATTGAAATGCTAAGAGAAGTAGGATTTTGTCAAGGTATAGAAAACTATTCAAGACATATAAGTGGACGAGCTCCAGGTAGTAGACCTTATACACTTATAGATTATTTTCCAGATGATTATTTAATTATTATAGACGAGTCCCATGTTACAATTCCTCAAATTCGTGCAATGTATGGTGGAGACAGGTCACGAAAAGAGTCCTTAGTCAATCATGGCTTTAGATTACCATCAGCTTATGATAATAGGCCTCTTAATTTTGAAGAATTTGAAGAGTTAACAAATCAAGTTGTATATGTAAGTGCAACTCCAGGACCTTATGAAATAGAAAGAAATCAAGGTATAATAGAGCAGGTAATAAGACCTACAGGACTATTAGATCCAGTAATTGAGGTTAAACCTATTAAAGGACAAATTGATGATTTAATTAGCCAGATAAATAAAAGAATTAATAAAAAAGAGAGAGTATTAATAACTACTTTAACAAAAAAGATGTCTGAAGATTTAACTGATTATTTAAAAGAAATAAATATAAAAGTACAATACTTACATTCTGATATAAAGACCATGGAAAGAATGGAAATAATTAGAGACCTTCGTTTAGGGAAATTTCATGTGTTAGTAGGAATTAACTTATTAAGGGAAGGTTTAGATTTACCAGAAGTGTCCTTGGTGGCTATATTGGATGCAGACAAGGAAGGATTTTTACGCTCGGAAACTGCACTTATACAAACAGTTGGTAGGGCAGCCCGTAATGTAGAAGGTAGAGTTATTATGTATGCAGATAAAATTACCAAATCTATGAAAAAAGCTATTGATGAGACGGAAAGAAGAAGAAAAATACAGCAGCAGTATAATGAAGAACATAATATTGAGCCAAGATCTATAATTAAAGGAATCAGGGATCTTATTGAAGCTACTCAGGTTGCAGAGGAAGAAGTTAAATATGGAAAAGCATCAACCATGAAAAACCTATCTAAGGAAGAAGTAAAAAGGTTAATTAAGAATCTTGAAAAAGAAATGAAACAAGCAGCTAGAGACTTGCAATTTGAAAGGGCTGCAGACTTAAGGGATAAAATCGAGTCTTTAAAACAATCCCATGAACAGGAAGAAGGAATAATTTATGGCAAAGAATAAAATAATTATAAGAGGTGCAAAGGAACACAATTTAAAAAATGTTGATCTTGAAATACCAAGGGATAAATTTATAGTTATAACCGGGCTTTCTGGTTCTGGAAAATCTTCCCTTGCCTTTGATACAATCTATGCAGAAGGACAAAGAAGATATATAGAAAGTTTATCTTCCTATGCAAGACAATTTTTAGGGCAGATGGAAAAACCAGATGTAGAATATATAGAAGGGCTTTCTCCTGCTATTTCAATAGATCAAAAAACCACTAGCAAAAACCCACGTTCCACTGTAGGAACTGTTACAGAAATATATGATTATTTAAGATTGTTATTTGCTCGGGTAGGTACACCCCATTGCCCTGTATGTAATGTGGAAATCAGTCAAATGGCAGTAGAACAAATAGTGGATAAAATTATGGAATTAGAATCGGGAACAAGGCTTCAATTATTAGCTCCTATTGTTAGAGGTAAAAAGGGAGAACATCAAAGACTACTTGAGGAAATTAAAAAAGAAGGTTTTGTAAGAGTTCGTATTAATGGAGAAGTTAGGGATTTATATGAGGATATAAAACTTGCCAAAACAAAAGCTCATAATATTGAAGTAGTAGTAGATAGAATTGTTGTTAAAGAAGGTATAGAATCTAGACTAGCAGATTCTATAGAGACGGTATTGAGACTTAGCGAGGCTTTAGTAATTGTAGATGTAATAGGCAAGGAAGAAATATTGTTTTCTACAAAATTTGCATGTCCAAAACACGGCATTGGAATTGAAGAATTAGCCCCTAGAATGTTTTCATTTAATAACCCCTTAGGAGCATGTCCAGACTGTAATGGTATAGGGCATATGAAAAATATAGATCCAGATCAGGTTATTCCAAATAAGGATTTAACTATTAGACAAGGGGCAATAGCACCTTGGAGCGGATCTGGTGCTGCTAACGAGAATACTTATTATTTTAAAATGTTAGAAAGTATAGTTGAAAAATATGACTGTGATGTAGATACACCCATAAAGGACTTACCAGAAGAACTTGTTGAAGACATATTATATGGGAAAAACAAGAAAAATATAAAGTTTACTTATGAGTCTAGATTTGATGGGGTAAGAGATTATTCTGCTATATTTGAAGGTGTTATTCCTAATTTAACCAGAAGATACAAGGCAACAAATTCTGAACATGTAAGGGATAGAATTGATGAGTATATGGCAGAAAACAAATGTACTACTTGTAAAGGTGCCAGACTTAAAGATGTTGCATTAGCAGTTACCATTGTAGACAAAAATATTTCTCAAATAACGGATCTTTCTATAAAAGATGCAAAACAGTTTTTTGACAACTTAGAGCTTGATGAAAGAAAGACCTTTATTGCAAGACAAATATTAAAAGAGATTAGATCAAGATTAAATTTTTTAGTAGATGTAGGTTTAGATTATTTAACCTTATCCAGAAGTTCAGGAAGCTTATCTGGTGGAGAATCACAAAGAATCCGTCTAGCTACTCAAATAGGTTCAAGTTTAATAGGAGTTTTATATATCTTGGATGAACCTAGTATTGGACTCCATCAAAGAGATAACTATAGGTTGTTGAAAACCTTAAGACATCTTAGTGACCTTGGAAATACAGTAATAGTAGTAGAGCATGATGAAGGTACTATGCGTATGGCAGATCATATTATAGATATTGGACCAGGAGCGGGTATTCATGGTGGAAATATAGTAGCAGAAGGTAATATAGATGAAATTATGCAAGTAGAAGAATCTATTACAGGCCAATATTTAAGTGCTAAAAAAGCAATAGAAATTCCTAAAAAAAGACGTCAACCTAATGGTAAGTGGATAAAGATAATTGGTGCAAAGGAAAACAATTTAAAAAACATTGATGTGGATATACCTCTAGGTGTATTTACTTGTATTACAGGTGTTTCAGGCTCTGGTAAAAGCACGTTGATAAATGAAATATTGTATAAAAAAATTGCTCAAGAGTTAAATCGAGCAAAAGCTAGACCAGGTGCTCATAAGGAAATAAAGGGTATAGAACATATTGACAAAATAATAGAAATAAGTCAAAGCCCTATAGGAAGGACACCTCGTTCTAATCCAGCTACTTATACAGGTGTGTTTGACGATATAAGGGATATATTTGCACAAACTACCCAGGCTAAAATGCGAGGATATTTAAAAGGACGATTTAGCTTTAATGTAAAGGGTGGAAGATGTGAAGCTTGCAATGGAGATGGTACTTTAAAAATAGAGATGCATTTTCTTCCCGATGTATATGTGAAATGTGATGTATGTAAAGGAAAAAGATATAATAGGGAAACATTAGAAGTAAAATATAAAGGAAAAACAATATCTGATGTTTTGCAGATGAATGTGGAAGAAGCCCTTTCATTTTTTGAAAACATACCTAAAATACAGAGGAAATTACAAACTCTCTATGATGTAGGCTTAAGTTATATTAAATTAGGACAACCCTCTACCCAACTATCTGGTGGAGAGGCCCAAAGAGTTAAGCTTGCATCAGAATTAAGTAAAAGAAGCACGGGCAAAACATTATATATATTAGATGAACCTACTACAGGTCTTCATCTTGCAGATATAGATAGACTAGTAGAAGTTTTGCAAAGACTTGTAGATGGTGGAAACGCTATTTTAGTTATAGAGCATAATTTAGATGTTATTAAAACAGCAGACTATATTATTGATCTTGGTCCAGAAGGTGGAAGTGGTGGTGGTCAAGTTATTGCAAAGGGGACACCGGAAGAAATTATAAGTGTAGAAAAATCTTATACAGGTAAATTTTTAAAACCATTGTTAGTACAAGCATAGAATTCC
>CAYLXY010000099.1:0-6747 GCA_964387405.1 uncultured Clostridiaceae bacterium | reverse complement strand
AGAGTAACAATGAAAGTTAATTATAAGATGAGGAGCACAAGAAATGAGTTTATACAAACAATGGAAAGAACTTGCTTTACAAGATGAAAATGAAGAAGAAATAGAAAGATTTTGGAATGAATATTGTGAAATAGAACAAACAATATACGAAAAAATATTAGAAGAACCTACAACTACTATAAAAGGAAAACTTACTGATTTAGCAAAAGAATATGATGTAGATGAGGTAACATTTGTAGGTTTTATTGATGGAATAAATACAAGTGTGGACCCAGAAGTTGATTTGGAAGAATTAGAAGAAAACAGTAGTATAGAATTAAATATTGATCTTAGGAAATTGTACTATAATATGTTAGGTGCAAATGCAAACTGGCTTTATAATTTATCGCAATGGGATAATATACTTTCTGAAGAAGAGAGAAAAGAAATTACAAAATCCTATAAGTCTTCTAAAACTATAGTTAAAGGGGATAAGGTTGGAAGAAATGAACCTTGTATTTGTGGTAGTGGTAAGAAATATAAAAAATGTTGTGGTAAATAACTAGAAAGTTAAATAGAACGCCCTTTGTGGCGTTCTATTTACGTGTTATGGAGGTAGGCGGATTATTATGTTTCAATATGAACCTATATTAAATAATTATTAAAAGCTATCTAATACAACTGTTACATAAAGGAGCATTGTATCGTTAAGGAACTAAAACATTCTAAGCTTAGCTCCATAGTGGAACAATGGATTATAATGAACCTTAATGGAATAAATTTAAAACGGCAATATTTCAACCCTTGTTGCCTGTCCTAAATATATTGGCATGATTGTTGCATTATATATTAAGTAACTTCTTGCGATTCAAATAACCTTACTATTTTGATTCGTTTAATTAGTGTAAATACTGGTTAAATATTTGTCATCAAGCTATGGCTTTGGCACTTAAATTAAGATAGATGGGGTTAAATTTAAAAATGGAGGTGTATATTTGTATATGTTTGCAGGGAGTATGATTACAGATTTGTTTACTTACTTAATTAATTATGAATTTATATTAGGAGGGTGTTAAAATGTCAATAACTACATATTTTATTCCAACGGTGAATGTTATAGGGCCAGGAGCTATTAACGGTATTGGTGATCAATTAAAAAATCTAGGTGGTAAAAAAGCTTTAATAGTAACTGATGCAGGTCTATCTAAACTGGGAATGGCAGATCAAGTTAAAGAATTAGTAGAAGAGGCTGGATTAGAAGTTGTTGTATTTGATGGTGCAGAGCCTAATCCAACAGACAAAAATGTTGAAGCAGGATTTGAAGTATGGAAGAATGAAAAATGTGATGCATTGATTTCTCTGGGTGGAGGTTCTTCTCACGACTGTGCAAAAGGTGTTGGATTATTAGCTGCAAATGGTGGAAAGATTCAAGACTATGAAGGCGTAGATAAATCTACAAACCCTATGGTTCCATACATTGCTGTAAATACAACAGCAGGAACAGCTTCTGAGATGACTCGTTTTTGTATAATTACTGATACTAGTAGAAAAGTAAAAATGGCTATTGTAGACTGGAGAGTAACTCCTGCTTTCTCAATAAATGACTCAGAAATGATGATGGGTATGCCTCCTGCATTAACTGCAGCGACTGGTATGGATGCTTTAACTCACTCTATAGAAGCATATGTATCAACAGCAGCAACTCCTCTTACGGATTCTGCAGCATTAATGTCAATAAAGTTAATAGCTGAATATTTACCTAAGGCAGTTGCAAATGGTTCAGATATAGATGCAAGAGACAAGATGGCTTATGCTCAATTCTTAGGTGGAATGGCATTTAATAATGCAAGTTTAGGATATGTCCATGCTATGGCTCATCAACTTGGTGGATTTTATAACCTTCCACATGGTGTATGTAATGCAATATTACTACCTCATGTTCAACAATTCAACTTAATCGGATGCGCTGAAAGATTACGTGACGTGGCTATTGCTTTAGGCGAAAATGTTGAGGGATTATCTGTTAATGAAGCAGCACAAAAAGCTATTGATTCAATTAAGAGATTATCTGTTTCTATAGGTATCCCTTCAGGATTAGCAGAACTAGACGTAAAAGAAAAAGACTTTGAAGTAATGGCAACAAATGCAAAGCTAGATGTTTGCCAAGCTACTAACCCAAGAACAGCAACATTAGAGCAAGTTATTCAAATATTTAAAGACGCTATGTAATAAACAGAAATACAATCAAAGGTTTAGCTGGGTTCCATCTGGCTAAGCCTTTTTTATTTTTAGGAGAAAGTTTTGCTTTTAATTTATCGGATAAAAACATTTAAGCTAAATTCTCGTGTTAGTTAACTCTTTATTAAATATTTGGTTATTTACCAAGACGGTAGTTTAAGTTATTTCAATTGAGTCGTGTAGAGTCTATATAATCTATACAGATTTAGATTGTAAATATACAATTTTGGTTATGCTAATAACAAGAAATGTGTTAAACTATATTATGGACAACATAATATGGTTAAGGTTTTAACAATAACTAATTTGGAGATGGTAATTATGCAGCCAGAATCTTATGAGGAGTTAAACGATAAGTTATTAGTTGCCAAGCAGTACATAGAAACTATTGTTGATAATATTGATATTGGTGTTTTTACTATTGGCCCCAAGAACTATATCAAAATAATAAACCATAGGGCTAGCCAAATGTTGGGTTTGAGTCAAGAAGATGTTTGTGGATTAAAGGTTAGTGAAATTATCGATAAATGGGAAGTTATTCAGCGAAGCATAGAGAAGAAAGCTGTTTATTCTCAGGAAGAGACAGTTATACAAGGAACAAAGGGCGCAGTCCATTGCGTATTAAGTGCATATCCTATAATTGAAAGCGGACAATTTAAATATGATGGAATAGTTTGTACAATTACTGAAATAAAAAATGTTAGAAATTTAGGTAGCGAGGCTATAGGTAGCAGAACAATTTATACGTTTGATAAAATAATTGGAGAAAACAAAGAGTTTCTTAAGCTAATTGATTATGCTAAACAAATTTCAGATAGCCCGTCTACTGTATTGATTACTGGCGAAAGTGGTACTGGAAAAGAAATGTTTGCTCAATCAATACATAATGAAAGTAGCAGACGAGATAAGCCTTTTATAGCGATTAATTGTGGATCACTTCCTAAAAACCTAATAGAATCTGAATTATTTGGGTATGAGGAAGGAGCTTTCACTGGAGCTGCAAAAGGTGGGCGTGCGGGCAAGTTTGAACTTGCAGATGGGGGGACATTGTTTTTAGATGAAATTGGAGAAATGCCAATAGAAATGCAGACTAATTTACTTAGAGTATTAGAGAATGGAAAGCTATTTAGAATAGGAAGTAACATTGAAATAAAGGTGAATGTTAGAATCATAGCTGCGACTAATAGGGATCTTAAAAAGGATATAGTAAACAGGCAATTTAGGAAAGATTTATTTTATAGATTAAACGTATTGCCATTAAAATTATTACCTTTAAATCAAAGAAGGGATGATATACCTCTTTTGATCGATTATTTTATTAAAATCAAATCCTCACAATTGGGGAAAAGGCCGGTTACATTGTCTCGTGAACTAATGGATGAGATGGCAAGTCGACCTTGGCAAGGAAATGTTAGAGAGCTAGAAAATAATATTGAACGCATTATTAATACACAAAACAGTGAGCTATGGAATGATTTTAAAATAATGAAAAGCCAAGAAAATAAAAATGACAGTAAAATTATAATAACAGCCGATAAAAGCTTAGATGCTATTGAGAAGAATCATATTGAAAAAGTAATAAAAAAATGTGATGGCAATATTACCACATCTGCAGAAATACTAGGTATTGCTAGGAACACACTTTATAGGAAGATAAAGAAATATGACATCTTAATATAAAAATAATTACTATTAAAGTATGGTATTATAAATAAATAATAGATTGGCATGAATACAAGGTTACACCCTCCTCATTCATAGTTACTGTACGAATATTATAATTTTGGCATGGATTTTGCATTTATTATATAGTACAAGATTAAAAAACCTTACTTAATATATAAAAACATAATATTTACGAAAATTGTAAGGTTATGTAATGAACTAAAAACAAATTTTAAAGGGAGGAATTGTAATGTATAAATTTATTCGTGTAAATATGGAAACAAAGGAAATTGTAACCGGAGATGTGCCTGAAAAGTACTTAGGGCTAGGGGGTCGTGCACTTACTTCAAGTTTTGTTAATGATGAAGTTAAACCGACCTGTCATCCATTAGGAAAAAACAACAAAATCATCTTTGCACCTGGTTTACTTAGTGGTACTACTGCTGCAAACTCTGGACGTCTTTCAGTAGGAGCGAAAAGCCCATTAACAGGTGGTCCCATTAACAGGTGGTATTAAAGAATCAAATACTGGAGGCACCTTTGCACAACAAATGGCTAGAATGGGCATTAAAGGATTAGCAATTGAAGGCATACCTGAAGAGGATAAGTTTTATATCATTAAAGTTACAATGGAAGGAACTACTATTGAAGAAGCACCTGAGGAAATTCTGGGTGGTTGTGGTAGTTATAAAGCAATTGAAATACTAAACGAAAAATATGGAGATAAAGTTGGTATAGGCTTAATAGGTCCAGCAGGTGAACATAGATTACCATCAGCTTGTATTTCGTTTAAAGATCCTGAATCAAACATCCGTAGTGCAGGCCGTGGAGGATTAGGGGCTGTATTAGGATCAAAGAAAATCAAGGCTGTTATTATTGATGATACAGGTGCGAGTGCAGTTCCTGTTGCAGATCCTGTTAAATTTAGAGAGGCTGCAAAAGTATTTTCCAAAGCTCTATTAGACCATCCTGTTGCAGGTGAAGGTTTAGCTTTATATGGGACAAACGTATTGGTAAACATCATCAATGAAGCTGGGGGATTGCCTGCAAGTAACTTTACATCAGGACGTATTGATTATGCCGATAAAATATCTGGAGAGACATTAAATGCTACAATTACAGAACGTGGTGGTGACGGTAAAGTATCCCATGGTTGTCACAGAGGTTGCGTTATCAGATGTTCTCAATGGTATGCAGATAAAGAGGGTAAATATGTTACGAGTGGTTTCGAGTATGAAACTATATGGGGACTTGGTGCAGATGCTCGTATAGAAGATCTAGATGCCATTGCTTATATAGACAGAGAAATGGACGATGTAGGTGTTGACAGTATTGAAGTTGCAGTTGCAATAGCAACAGCTATGGAAGGTGGCTTAATACCTTGGGGAGATGGCGAGGCTGCGCTTGAAATAGTTAAGCAAATGGCAAATCCTACACCTCTAGCAAGAATTATTGCAGGTGGATGTTCTGTTGTTGGTAAAGTATGTGGTCTTTTCAGAGTACCAGTAGTAAAAGATCAAGCAATACCTGCTTACGACCCGCGTGCAATTAAAGGTATAGGTTTAACTTATGCAACAACTCCAATGGGAGCAGACCATACTGCTGGATACTGTATCTCAGGTAATGTTCTAAAAGTAGGGGCAGATATAGACCCACTTAAGAAAGAGGGACAAATTGAATATTCTCGTGCTATGCAAATAGGAACAGCTGCAATAGATAGTACTGGTATGTGTCTGTTTGTTTATTTTGGTATAGCTGATAGTCCTGAAGGATATCAGGCATTAATTGATATGCTAAATGCTCAATATGACATTGCCCTAACAGCCACGGAAGTGGATGCCTTAGGAGAAACTGTACTTAAGATAGAACGAGATTTTAATAAGAATGCTGGATTTTCAAATGCTCATGACCGTCTACCTGAATTTATGGAATATGAGGCAATAGCTCCACACAATGTAGTTTGGGATTTTACTCCTGAAGAAATTGACGAAGTTTTTAATTTCTAATATAATTTTTATCTAAAGCCAGACCTAGTTCTGGCTTTTAATAAAATAAGGAGAGGTAAATTTATGGAGGAACAAAAAAAGAATACAATTGAGCTAAGAGGCTTCCTACATTTAAATGCTTTTCTAAAAAAAGAATTTGGTACTATGCCTGTAATTCTTGATTTTGATACACCAACTACAGGGACTGATTTAGCTAAAAGTCTTGACATACCATTGGATGAAATAGAAGTTATTTTTGTAAATGGATTTGTTCAAGCTATGGATTTTACAATCAACCCTGGTGATCGAGTAGCATTTTTGCCACCGGGATGCCCAGGTCCTTATAGAATAGCATTGGGGTTTTATGATAAGAATCAGAACAATCCAGCTAGCTTTAAAATTAAAGGAAGATAGTTAGTGTAATAAAGATTGTTAACTATGTATAGCTAAAGAGGTGAATAAGATGAAGATAAGGGTTAAGTTATTTGCCAATTTAAGGATTGACAATGAAAAGGAAATGCTTCTAGATATGCCAGAAGAAGCTACGCCTATGGATATTATCCAGCAGCTAGATATTTCAGAAGATGATGCAAAAATAATAATGATTAATGGTAGAAGCAAGGAGCTTGATGCTACACTTTATGAAGGTGATATTGTATCCATATTTCCACCTGTAGGAGGTGGTTAATCTGATTTATCTAATTAGCCACAGAGTAATATTTACAAAAAAAGTCCGGTTTCGGACTTTTTTTGTTGAATTTAGTTTTTCATATGATATTTCACACTACTTTAATAGTATTATTATGGGTTTAGAGCTAATTGTATAAATTAATATAATGATTAAACTGCAAATGGATAAAAATTATTATAAAGAAAAAAG
>CAYLXY010000098.1:0-6798 GCA_964387405.1 uncultured Clostridiaceae bacterium | reverse complement strand
ATAATATTTATGATTTGCATGTATATGATATAATAAAATGGAGAAATTATATGAAAGTATGGAGAGGATTTACTATGAAAAAATGTTCTATGTGTAATAAAAATATGGCAGTAGTTTTTGCAACAAAAATGGAGAATGGGAAATCTGAAATGAAAGGCATATGTATAGAGTGTGCTAAAAAAATGGGCTTACCAATAATAGACCAATTAATGGAACAAACAGGTATGACAGAGGAAGAAATGAATGAACTATCTCAACAGATGAATAATGTGTTTGAAGAGATTGATTTAGAAGATATGAAAAAAGATAACTTTTTAGGAGATCTATTTAAAGGATCTATAAATTTATTTAAAAAAGATAAAGAAGATGATTCGGATATAGATGAAATATTAGACAGTGAAAATGAAGATGATGGTTATATAGATAAACATGTAGAGGGAAAACCTCAAAGAAAAAAAATTAGAAAAAACAAGAAGAAAAAATACTTAGACACTTATGGAATTAACTTAACAAACAGTGCAAAAAACGGAGAAGTAGATAAAGTAATAGGAAGAAATAAGGAAATCGACAGAGTGGTACAAATATTAAACAGAAGATCTAAAAACAATCCAATATTAATTGGGGAGCCAGGTGTAGGTAAAACAGCCATTGCAGAAGGATTAGCAGTTCGCATTATAGAAAAGCAAGTTCCGGCAAAGTTATTTAATTCTGAAGTTTATCTACTAGATTTAACAGCTATTGTAGCAGGAACCCAATTTAGGGGACAATTTGAAGGTAGAATGAAGTCTATTATAGAAGAGGCTCAAAAATATGGGAATATAATTTTAGTAATAGATGAGGTTCACAATATTATGGGTGCAGGAGAGGTTCATGGTGGAGTTATGAATGCTGCAAATATTTTAAAACCTGCCCTAGCACGTGGAGAAATTCAAGTTATTGGTGCAACTACATTAGATGAATATAGAAAACATATTGAAAAGGACTCTGCCCTAGAGAGAAGATTTCAACCAGTAAGAGTAGAAGAGTCTACTGTGGAAGATACTATTGAAATTTTAAAAGGGATAAAAGGTTACTATGAAGATTATCATAAGGTTAAAATATCAGATGAAGTAATAGAGGCAGCTGCAAAATTATCGGAAAGATATATTACAGATAGATATTTGCCCGATAAAGCCATAGATATAATAGACGAAGCAGGTTCTAGGGCTAATTTAAAAAATCTTGGACTTGTAGAGTTGGAATCTTTAAAGGAAGAATTACAAATTGTAGAGGAAAAGAAAGAAGAGGCCTCCAAAAGTAATAATTATGAAAAAGCTGCGGAGTATAAGGCAGAAGAGTGTAAGGTTTTAGATAGAATAGCTAAAGTGGAAAAAGAGGCCAGTAATAGTTTTATTACAGTAGAAGATGTAGCTTTTGTAATAGAGGCTTGGACTAATATACCTGTAGGTAAAATTACTGCGGAAGAAGCTAATAGGTTATTAAATCTTGAAGAGCGTTTGCATGAAAGAGTAATAGGTCAAAATGATGCTATTAGGAGTTTATCTAGAACTATAAGACGTAATCGTTCTGGCTTTAGAAAAAAGAAAAAGCCAGCATCATTTATATTTGTAGGGCCTACTGGAGTAGGAAAAACAGAGCTTGTAAGGGCATTAGCAGAAGAGTTATTCGGTAGCGAAGATGCTATGATTCGTGTAGATATGTCAGAATACATGGAAAAGCATACAGTTTCCAAACTAATAGGATCTCCTCCAGGATATGTAGGATACGATCAAGGAGGGCAATTAACAGAAAAGGTTAGAAGAAAACCTTACTCAGTTATACTTTTAGATGAAATTGAAAAGGCCCATCCAGATGTTTTCAACATGTTACTTCAGATTTTAGAAGATGGAAGACTAACAGACAGTCAAGGTAGAACTGTACATTTTGAAAATACCGTAGTAATTATGACATCCAATGCAGGGACACAATTAAAGTCCAGTGGTATAGGCTTTGGTAAAAGAGGTTACGAAGCTTTAGAAAGCCGTGTTAAGGATGCATTAAAAGAAATTTTCAGACCAGAGTTTTTAAATAGGGTTGACGAGACTATTGTATTTACAAAGTTATCTAAGGAAGAACTTAAAGAAATCATAGACCTTATGTTAAAGGATGTAATTTCAGATGCTAAGGAAAAGGATATAGATATTACAGTTTCTGAGGAAGTTAAGGACTTTATATTAGAAAAAGGCTATGATGAAAAATATGGTGCAAGACCTTTAAGAAGAGCGATACAACGATATATAGAAGATGAAATTGCAGAGGAATATATAAAAAAACAATTCACATCGGGAGATCATATAAAAGTAGATTTAGAGGATGGTAAAGTTGTATTAAGTAATAAGAAAATTACATTGAATAAAAAATTAGACTAAGTAAATATATAGTACAAACATAAAAGACAGATTGCATAATTATTTTGCAATCTGTCTTTTTAAAATAATGGAGGTATATTATGAAAAATGTTAAATTTGATATGGTTCATTTGGAGCATAGTAGTTTTTTAATAGAGACTAAAAACAATATATTAATATTTGATTATTTTAATAACACTCCTATTCCTTCTAAAAGAAGTATAGAAAGTGGTGTCTTATCTGCAGAAGATTTAAAAACAGACAAAGATATCTTTGTATTTGTAAGCCACGGTCACGATGATCATTTTAATCCTATAATATTTCAGTGGGAAAAAATAAATCCAAGTATAAAATACATTTTAAGCAGTGACATAAAAGAAGAGATAGATGATGATAAAGAAAGTTATTATTATATAGATCCTTATCAAACACTTCAAATAAAAGATGTAGATGTAAAAACTTATGGTTCAACAGACCTAGGAGTATCTTTTTTAATAAATGTAGATGGATTTAGTATATTTCATGCAGGAGATTTAAACTGGTGGCATTGGAAGGATAGATTTACACAAGAAGAGCTTAAAAAAGAAGAAGATGATTTTAAAAAAGAAGTAGATAATATAATAGGAGAAAATATAGATATAGCTTTTGTACCAGTAGACCCAAGACTTGAAGAATTCTACCATTTAGCTGGTGTATACTTTGCAGAAAAAGTTAAGCCTAAATTTCTAGTTCCTATGCATTTTAGGGATAATTTTTACATATGCAAGGACCTTGCAAAGCAGTTAGTTAACAGTCCTGTTAAGATTATAGAGCTTACTCATGTAGGGCAAAGAATTACTTTTTAAATATTATTAAATTTAATATGGAACTAATTTCATAGAAAAACAATACTATGGTAGCATAGGGGTTATTTATTCTAAATATAAGGAGGAATATTATGCTATCAGGTAACGAGTTTGTAAGACAGTCTTTAGAGACCCATCTTTTTTTTGCTAGGATTATGAAAGAGCACTCATTTTTTCTACAAATAGGTTTTACGCCCAGGGACGCAAATTACTCCCACCAGGCAGATTATTTGAGAATGGAATTTGATAAACTTTTATGGGAAGTTGTTTGTTTATCAAATGATTTTATTAGTAAAGATGTTATTGAATCAGAGGAAATAGTAACCCCTTATACATTAAAAGCTGAAAATGCATCATCATGTTTCACAGGCGTAGATATACCAACTTATATTACAGAAGCAGAAATGGAACTAAAGGGTGGGGACTGTGGAACAGTTGACCCTGTGTTTGAGCATACAGTGTGTATGCTTAATGAAAGGTCACTAGGGTTAATAACAGCTATAATAGATTTTAAAAGTAATGTTTTAGAAAATGTCTTGTCATGTAATATGTTTACGGTTAACTATCCTTCATTAATTAAACATATTTTAGAGGAAGCAGAGCTGTATCAAAGTACTATTACTAAAATTCAAAGAAGAGAAAAGATTGATATGCAAAAGGAGATGTATGAGCAAGAACTCCTGTGGAATAAGGCTATGGAAGGACATTCGGAATTTATAAGCGGACTATTAGATCCATCTGAAAAAGATTTAATTAATATATCTAATGACTTTGCTGATGAATTTAATGAATTGGGGGAAGAAGTAAAGGAAGCTATGGAAAAGTGTTTGCCATTGGATGAAATTACAGATAAGAGTTTAGAGGCAACAAAAAGAATTAGTGAATTTAATCAAGAAGCTACAGAAGGATTATTGGAATGTGATATTAAGTCTATAATAATACCTTTATTAGGAGACCACGTACTTAGGGAATCAAATCATTTTATACGTTTATTAAAATCATTTCAGAAAATAGATTAGTAAAAAAAGCACTAGAAATGCAAACAATTTAGCATTTCTAGTGCTTTTAATTTTTTGCCTTGACAAACAATTTTAATAATGATATTTTATACATAGAAACTCGATACATAGATTGTGGAGGTATGCAAATGAAAATTAATAAAGATTTAATGAAAGGTAGTACAACAATGCTAATACTTAATTTACTAAGCACTAGTGATATGTATGGTTATCAGATGATAAAAGAATTAGAAAAACGTTCTGATAATACCTTTACCTTAAAAGAGGGTACTATGTATCCAATTTTACATTCATTAGAAAGTCAAGGAATGGTTGAAGCATATTGGGAAGATGGTACTTCAGGTCGTAAGCGAAAATATTATCATATTACAAGTAAGGGTAAAAAACTATTAAATGAAAAGCAAAAAGAATGGAAAACTTATAGCAGTACTGTCAATAAGTTGATAGGAGGTGCTTATTTTGCATAAATATATTTCTGGTTTTTTGGATGAGGTGTGTGAACAAATAAAATATAAAAAGATACATAGGCATATTTCTGAAGAATTAGAAAGTCATATTAGTGGGCTAAAACATGAATATATTGAAAATGGAATGAGCGAGGATGAAGCAACGAAAAAAGCAGTAAAGCAAATGGGGGACCCCATTAATATAGGAAAAGATTTAAATAAAACCCACAGACCTAAAACTGAATGGTCAATAATCGGATTAATTGCTACTATGGTTTTAATCGGTGGAGTATCCTTATTTTCTATAGCAAGTGATACGGCTTCTTTAATGAATATTAGTCAATTTACAAAAAATTATGTAGTATATACTTTATTAGGTGTTGGCACTTGTGTATTTTTTTATTATTTTGATTATACTAAATTGGAAAGATATTCACTTCATATTTTTATAGGTACAACTGTTTTATTATATGTTAGTACATTATATGCAGGACCATATATAAGAATTGGTGGATTTAACTTTAATCCAGCTTCAATGGCATTGCCATTTTTATTAATATCATTTTCAGGCCTTACAAATAAGTGGGTTAATGAGAATGTAAAGGATATTTTAAAATTATTTGCGTTCGCAGGTTTGGCTATATTGAGTTACGTGATCCAAATTGCGTTTATACCAATTATGCTTATTATTATTGGATTTTTAGCTATCGTTACAATGGCAGTTATAAGTGATAGTTTTAAAGGAAATCGGAAGAGGTATTTACTTTCAATTTATGGTTCGGCAATAATGTCTATGATTTTAGTATTAATTAGTATGATATCCAGAAGACCTTACCTTAAGGCTAGACTATCAATATTTTTAAATCCTAGCTCAGCCCCAAATGCGGCAGGCTATATTAATGGAGGTTTAGTAAAACTATTATCTACTGCAAAACTATTTGGTAAAAATAATAATTTATATATAAACTATGATGGGGTAAGAGAATTAGCATTAGTAGAGGCTAATACGGATTTTATTTTCACATATATTGTATCTGCATTTGGTTGGATGGTGGGCATTCTAACTATTTCAGTTATAATATTGACTATAGTTAGAATGTTTTTAGCAACAAGGAAAATAAATCATCAATATGGTAGATATTTAGCAGGTTCAATAATAACAATATTTGCAATACAAGGATTTGGAAATATATTAATGAACTTAGGGCTCTCTCCTATAGCAGGGCTTTCACTTCCTTTAATATCATATGGTGGAACTAATTTTGTTATAAATATGGGCTTAATAGGGTTGTTACTGGGTGTGTATCGCAGGAAGGACTTGCTAGTAAATAAGCTTGTAAAAAATTAAATATATGAAGGATTTAGACTTAGTACAAAATAGTTGTAGGAAAAAAATAAGAAAGCATAGCTTCGGATGCTGTGATAGAAATATAGAGCAACCCATCAAAACACGAAAGGATTTTTATATGACACAAATACTTGGATATATAAAGAATATGATACCTTACATACTTATTACATTTCCCGTTTTACTAATAGTTAGATATGGAATGTATTTATTGAGAAAGAATAAAGGGGTGCGAATTAACATCCTGCATGAGATTGGTATAATCTTTTTCATATTATACCTTGTTGGAATTGCCTCCCAAACTATTATACCAAAGATAGAATTTAGTGGTACTGGAGTTGGTATAGTAGGCGATGTAGGAATTAATTATAGTAGAATAAATATAATTCCATTTAATAAACTCACTGAGGTATGGAAGACTGTTGCTGTGGAAGGATATGTTAACTATTTATTAATAGAGGTGTTAGGTAATATTGCTATATTTATGGTTATAGGTTTTATGTTACCTTTACTATGGTCAAAATTTGAAAATCTAAGAAAAACGTTAATTGCATGTATTGGTATTTCAGTATTTATTGAAATTCTTCAACTAATATTACCTAGAGCTACGGATATTGATGATATTTTAATGAATGCTTTCGGATGATTAATTGGTTATTTCATATATTATATTTTTAAAAAGATGTTTATGGAGCTTACTTTGAAATTTAAAAATGATTACAGATAAATAACTTCTTAGTTATTTAAAAGTTT
>CAYLXY010000097.1:0-6883 GCA_964387405.1 uncultured Clostridiaceae bacterium | reverse complement strand
GTGAAAAATATGAGGAAATCAAATATAAAAACCAATAAATGCAGGCGATGTAATACACTTATTCATGAAAATTCACTTCGAGAATATTGTTCTAGATGTTATAAAATTGTAGAAGAAGTTTTTGATAAAATTAGAGAGTATTTAGCAGAGTATCCAGGTGCTACTGCTTTTGAAATGACAGAAAGACTAGGAATTCCTATTCATGTAATTAATAATTATGTTAAAGATGGAAGACTAATTGAAATTCAAAATGATTTCTTAAATATAGATTGTTTAAGGTGTGGAAACTTACTATTATCAGCCTACCATAAGTATTGTCCTATATGTGAAGAAGAAATGAGACAGGATATATTAAAAGCTAAGGAAGAACTTTTAGACACCCAAAGACAATCAAAACAATCTAATAAAATGCACTTAGATTATTATTTAAGAAAAAAATAAATAGATAATACCTTAGTGTCCTGGGATGTTGAGAATATTAATCAAGAAATAAAAGATTGGTTACTAAGCCTAAGGAAAGTAAGTTATATTTAACAAAATTACATTAGATAAATTCATTTGACTAAAGACTAAATTAATCTTTAAATACACTAGTAAGGAGATATGCACATATGTTAAAATTATTAACTCCAGATTTACATTTAGATTCGGTTTTTGATTTAGACTTAGAAAAACTTAAAAAAAATAATATTGAAGGCTTAATAATAGATATAGATAATACCTTAGTGTCCTGGGATGTTGAGAATATTAATCAAGAAATAAAAGATTGGTTACTAAACCTAAGGGAAGAGGGATTCAAACTATGTCTAGTTTCTAATAACTCAGAAAATAGAGTTGCTATCTTTAATAAGGAAATGAATCTACCTGCAATACCTAGGGCCTTAAAACCAAGAAGGATTTCTTTTAAAAAGGCTATGGAAAAAATGAATACAAATGTAAACAATACAGCTGTATTAGGAGACCAGCTATTTACAGATGTATTAGGTGGAAATAGGATGAAGTTGTTTACTATATTAGTAATACCTATAGTAGGTAAAGAGTTTTGGTGGACAACTTTTGTAAGAAAAATAGAAAGGCATGTTTTGAAAATAGTGTTAAAGGGTAAAGAGGATAGTATATAAGATAGAATTAATGTGAAGTAGACTGTAGCTCTTATGAATTTTTGCAGAGCACAGTTTTTTTATATTTATTTTGATATGTTTTTTAAAAATATATTGCAGGAAGATAAAAAAACAAGTATAATAATACTAAAATCCTATATAAAAAGCAATGCAAAAACATTAATATCTAAATTACTATAAACAATTTAAT
Organism: uncultured Clostridiaceae bacterium; assembly: GCA_964387405.1. Classification (GTDB taxonomy): domain Bacteria; phylum Bacillota; class Clostridia; order Peptostreptococcales; family Natronincolaceae; genus JAAZJW01. Next base: position 5,572 of record CAYLXY010000097.1, on the reverse strand, counting down.
AAGACAAACATATGAATTATAACTAGATTTGACCTCTTAAGTTATGAGGATATTGTGATGAAACCGGCTAACTTATAGAATATATAGTTAGCCTTTTTACATTGTAAAAGTAAAAAATACTGTCAAGGGTTAATTTTTTAACAGAGCAACCCTTATCTATTAATTAGTAAAACTACTTTTAAAAATATTTTCAAAGAGGGATTGATTATATATGAATATAAAACCAAAAGGTTTAGGAGAATTATTAACAGATGCTGGATTTAAAAAACAAGAAGACCTTGATAAATTGTTAGAGCTTCAAAAGCTTACGGGCAAAAAACTAGCTGAACTTTTAATTGATGAGGGTTTTGTTGAAGAAAGTCAAATTATAGAGGTGTTAGAATTTCAACTTGATATTCCTCAATTAGATTTACAAAAGTATTATATTAATCCAGAAATACCAAAATTAATTGGTGAAAGATTGGCAAGACGACATATGTTAGTTCCTGTAGAAAAAGAAGGTGATAATTTAATAGTGGCAATGGTAGATCCCTTAAATATTTTTGCTATAGATGATGTTAAAATAGCCACAGGTTTAGAAGTTACACCTGCTATATCATCAAGGCAAAATATTGAAAATGCTATTAACCGATATTATGGTAGTGAAAGTGCACAAAATGCAATAAATGAATTTAAAAGTGAATATCAAATATCAGATTTAGATGATTTAGATTTAGAAATTACTTCGGATATTAGTAATGCACCAATGGTTAGATTGGTTAATTCTTTTATTAAACAGGCTGTTAAATTAAATGCCAGTGATATTCATATAGAGCCTTATGAAAAAACATTGAGGCTGCGTTTTAGAATGGATGGAGATTTGCAAGAAATTATGTCTATTGCTAAATCTGCCCACCAAGCTATAGTATCGAGAATAAAAATACTTGGAAGAATGGATATTGCTGAAAAACGAATTCCTCAGGATGGTAGAATTGAAATGATAATAGATGGACGGGATATAGATATGCGTATATCTATATTACCAACAGTTTATGGAGAAAAAATAGTAATACGCCTGTTAGACATAAATAATTTTGCATTTTCTAAAGATAAACTAGGCTTTACAGAATATAATTTGAAAAAATTTGATGAGATTATTAAACATCCCCATGGAATAGTTTTAGTTACAGGTCCTACGGGAAGTGGAAAAACTACGACTTTATATTCTGTTTTAAAAGAGTTAAATAATATAAAACGTAATATTATTACAATAGAAGACCCAGTTGAATACAGATTAGAAGGTATAAATCAATCACAAGTAAATAATAAAGCTGGACTTACATTTGCAAATGGACTTAGGGCGATTTTAAGGCAGGACCCGGACATAGTTATGCTAGGAGAAATAAGAGATTCTGAGACTGCCGAGATTGCTATTAGAGCTGCAATTACAGGTCATTTAGTATTGAGCACAATGCATACTAATGATGCAGCTTCAACTGTAACAAGATTAACTGATATGGGTATAGAAGCTTTCCTTGTTTCTTCATCAGTTATTGGCGTAGTTTCCCAAAGATTAATCAAGAAAATATGTCTTAATTGTAAAGAAAATTATCAACCAACATCTGTGGATAAAAAAAGAATAGACATAAGCAAAGATATATTGTTATATAAGGGAAGAGGATGTAATATTTGTAATTATACCGGATATAAGGGAAGACAAGCGGTTCATGAAATTATGCCTATTAATGAAGCAATAAGAGCATTAATTGATGAAAGAGCTAGTATAGATAAAATTAGAAAAACAGCCATAGAAGAAGGTATGATTTCCTTAAAGGAAAATTGCAAACAACTTGTGCTTGATGGTATAACAACTATTGATGAACTTGCTCGTGTAGCTTATGGCTTAGAATAGGAGAAATAGTATGGATATACTTAATTTACTAAAAACAACAATAGATTTAAAAGCTTCTGATTTACATATTACTGTTGCTGTGCCTCCAACTATTAGGGTTGATGGAAAGCTTGAAAAAATAGGAGATCAGTTAATAACTCCTGAAATATCAGATAAATTAGTAAAAGAGGTGCTTACAGAAGATGAATTAGATAAATTAGATATTAATGGAGAGCTAGATTTATCTTATTCCAGTCCTGGGCTTGGTCGATTTAGGGTGAATGCTTTTAAACAAAAAGGAAGCTATAGTATGGCAATAAGAGTTGTTGCCCTTAAGATACCGACCATAGAAGAATTAAGTTTGCCTTTGGTGACAAAAGAGTTAGCAAGAAGACAAAGGGGTTTAATATTGGTTACAGGCCCTACAGGTAGTGGAAAATCTACTACTTTAGCATCTATGATAGACCTTATTAACAATGAAAGAAACTGTCATATACTAACACTAGAAGATCCAATAGAATATTTATATAAGCATAAAAAAAGTATAGTTAATCAAAGGGAAATTGAAAAAGATTCACTTAGTTTTTCTAATGCCCTTCGTTCTGCTTTAAGACAAGATCCAGATGTAATTTTAGTTGGAGAGATGAGAGATCTAGAAACAATAAGTACAGCTATTGGAGCAGCTGAAACAGGACATCTTGTTTTATCTACATTACATACTCTAGGAGCTGCAAAAACTATAGACAGGATTATAGATGTGTTTCCACCTCATCAACAACAGCAGATTAAGGTACAACTATCTTCTGTTTTGGAAGGAGTAATATCCCAGCAACTAATTCCTAAAGCAGATGGATCGGGACGTATCGGAGCATATGAGGTTATGGTAACCACACAAGCTATAAGAAACTTAATTCGTGAAGGTAAAAGTCATCAAATCCAAACATCTATACAAACTGGGGTCAAGTTTGGTATGCAAACCATGGATCAATCTATAACAGAGCTATATAAGAAAGGATTAATTTCAAAGGAATTAGCAATTACTAATGCAGTAGATCAAGATATTATTACCAGATCCATAGGACTTTAAACTTGATATAAATATATAATTTAAAATTAAGGAGTGGAGATATGCCCCTATACGAATATAAAGTTATAACAGATAAAGGTGAAAATTTAACGGGTACATATGAAGCTTCTAGTGAAAAAGAAGTAATAGCAATGCTAAGGCAAAATAACCATTACCCAGTAAAGGTAAAAGAAACTATTGAAAGAAAAGATATATTAGATAGTTTTATCTTTAAAAGTGTAAAGATTAAAGATTTAGCTGTTTTTTGTAGACAGTTTTATACTATGTTAAATGCAGGTATACCAATAGTAAACTGCCTAGACGTTTTAAGAGAGCAGACGGAAAACAAAAAACTTAAAAGTACACTATCTGAAGTATACGATGATATTCAAAAGGGAGCCACTTTTTCCACTTCCTTAAAAAATCATAAGAGAATATTTCCAGAACTTCTGATTAATATGATAGAAGCAGGAGAATTAAGTGGTAATTTAGATTCTATTTTAGAAAGAATGTCAATTCATTATGAGAAAGAAAGCAAAATTTCCAACAAAATTAAAGGAGCTATGGTATATCCAATCTTACTGTCAATAGTATCCATTTTAGTAGTCATATTTCTACTAGTATTCGTTATGCCAACATTTTTAAGTATGTTTGAAGGTGTTAGATTACCAGCTCCAACAAGAGTCTTATTACTTGTGAGTTATTTTTTAACGGATTATTGGTATATTTACACTATTGGAATTATATTAGTTATATTTGGATTTAGTCAATTCTATGAAAGTGAAAAAGGAAGATTATTTTTTGACCGATTAAAGTTTAAAATCCCAGTAGTTAAAGGGACAACACAAAAAGTTGTAACATCCAGATTTACTAGGACCTTATCAACCTTATTAACCAGTGGTATTCCATTAATCCAAGCTTTAGAAAGTACATCTAAGGTATCTGGTAATAAAGTGGTAGAAACAGAGATTAAACAAGCTATAGATGAAATCTCTACAGGAGCAACATTAACTAATTCTATTAAAAAAATAGGTGTATTTCCACCAATGGTTATATCTATGATTCAAATTGGAGAGGAATCAGGTCAGTTAGATGATATTTTGGATAAAACAGCTAATTTTTATGATGAAGAAACAGAAAGTGCCCTTCAAAAAATGATAACATTGGTTGAACCCTTAATGATTATTCTTATGGCTATTATTATAGGTGCAATAGTTATCGCAATGATTTTACCTATGTTCGAAATGGTAGATACAATTTCCTTTTAAGCTTGTAGCATTGTAAACATTAATAACAAAGTATTTTTAAAGATGTGATGCTGAAAACATCATAAAGAATATAATGACATAGAAAAGATTTAGATTTAAAAATTATAAAGGGGTGATAAAAATGATTAAAATCTTTAGTAAAAAAATGAAAAATAAAAAAGGATTTACATTAGTTGAGCTGATTGTTGTTATTGCTATAATTGGGATTTTAGGAGCTATTGCAGTACCTAAGTTCGGTGGGTTTAGAGAAACATCAGCACAAGCAGCAGATGAAGCTACTGCTAATATAATTAGAAATGCAGTTATGATTGCACTTACTAATAGGAATATAACAGGGGATGGAACTATTACCATTGCTACTACAGGAACTACAAATACATATACATCAGATGGTGATATTGCACCTGCAGATGCCGGAGATATAAAAACTATTATGGAAAATTTACTTGGTACTGATGTAAAAGCGCAAAAAACAGGAAAAACTGGATTTTTAGCCACTATTACTAATGCTGGAGATGTAACTGTGGTTGTAACTCCTGTTGAATAAAAATCCACTAGGAAAGCCCTCCAGGGAGGAAGCTCATTGAGGACAGATACCAATGACCACCATATTCGCACCACTAAATTTAAAGTACAGAATAAATTAAATAATATTTATAGGGTCATGAGAATAAGAGCCCTAGTTAATTAATTGTTCAATTAAGGAAGTGAATTATGATAAATATATTTATTTTTATATTCGGAATTATAATAGGATCATTTTTAAATGTTTGTATTTATAGAATACCACTCAAAGAATCTATTGGGTTTCCAGCATCCCATTGCCCAAATTGTAATACTTATTTTAGAGCAATGGATCTTGTGCCAATACTAAGCTTTCTATTTTCGCAGGGTAAGTGCAAATATTGTGCTAAGGAAATATCCTTTCAATATCCTATAATAGAGTTTATTAATGGTTTAGTGTATTTACTTCTTTATTTAAAGTTTGGATACAGTATAGAATTTTTAGGATATGCTGTATTATGCAGTATTTTAATTGTTGTAGCTGTTATAGACTATTACCATAAAATTATTCCAGATACTATAAATATATTTGGACTTATTTCTGGATTGATTTTTCATGCTATTAATTTTAGTAATTTTTCAAACCTTCTTCAATATATATTTGGTTTTTTAATTGGAGGAGGTTTTTTACTTCTAATAGCTGTTCTTAGTAAAGGAGCTATGGGTGGAGGTGATATAAAGCTAATGGCAGTTCTAGGATTTTGGTTAGGGTGGAAATTTACTTTACTTATTTTATTTTTATCGTTTTTTCTTGGTGGACTTATTTCTATTATACTTATATTATTGAAAATTAAAGGAAGAAAA
>CAYLXY010000096.1:0-6935 GCA_964387405.1 uncultured Clostridiaceae bacterium | reverse complement strand
AAATAATATAAAAAAATAAGAAAGTAGGTGGATTAATGAGAAACAAGAACAAAAGCTTTATTCTTATAATGCTAATTCTGTTAACATTGATTTTAAGCTTAGTATCTATTTCTGCACAAGGTAAAGTTACTGTTAAATTAAATGATATAGAAAATAGTTTTACTGATGCTAAACCATATCTGGATGTAGGGGTGGGTAGGGTCCTAGTGCCTGTCAGATTTGTAGCAGAAAGCCTAGATGCGCATGTTGATTGGGATGAAGTAAATAGGGTTGTGAAGATAAGTAAATTTAGTGAGAATATTGAACTAAAACTTGGTGAAAAAAGTTTTATGTTGAACGGAATTGAAAAACCCATGGATGTGGCAGCATTCATTAAAGATGAAAGGACCTTTGTTCCTTTAAGATTTATTAGTGAAAGTTTGGGTGTAGAGGTTGAATGGGATCAAAATACGCAGACAGTATTATTGTATGATAAAACTGAAAACAGAGAATTTGTTATTCAAGGTATTTGCATGGGCTCAACTGAAGGTGCGCTAATTTCTAAGTTAGGAGAACCTAATAGAAAAGATTTAAGTAAATATGGATTTGAATGGTATATTTATAATAATGATTATAATAGATATATTCAAGTAGGTATAAAAAATAGGAGAGTAGTGGCTATATACAGTAACTCTGCAAGTTGGGAATCTAAAAATGGTATAAAGGTAGGTATGAAAAGAGCAGATGTGGAGAATATATTGGGTCAATCTTTAGAAGGTGTTAAAAAAGGAAATACTACTTATTTAACTAACAATATGGATGAAAAAGGTATTTACCTCATTGATGATAGGTATGTGTCTATTTTTTATGATATATATGAAAATAATACAGTAACTGCTATTCACATTATAGACAAAGATACAGAACACAGATTAAAAGGTTATTATGGAAATTACAATGAAGAACTAAGGGATAGCTTTGAAAGGCAGATGTTCGATATTGCAAATTCTATTAGAGTAAGAAAAGGTTTAGAACCATTTAAATGGAGCGATAAGGCGAAAATCAGTTCTAGAAAACATAGTAAAGATATGGCAGATAACAACTATTTTGCACATGATAACTTACAAGGTCTGAGTCCTTTTGATAGAATGAGTAAAGAAGGTTTAGCACTTATACTAGCATCAGAAAACATAGCAGGAGGAACTTCAAATGCTATTGAATCCCATGAGGGCTTGATGAATTCAATAGGACATAGAGTCAATATTTTAGGTGAATATAAAAACCTTGGAATTGGAGTCGCATACAATGCAAATAGACAATATAAATATTATTACACTCAAAATTTTTTCACAGAAAAATAAATAATTAAGAAAGTTTTAAAATAACACTTGACAACTATACAATATGGGTTATATAATCAATTCTAATTACAAATTTAAAAAAATGCAATGATGAAAAGAAAAATACTAATACTTTGGTTTCAGAGAGCTAATGGATGGTGTGAATTAGCATCAAAGGAGTATATAATACTAGTTTCTGAGCATCTCAGCTGAACGTGGATATAAGTAGGTTGAGACGGGTTCTACCGTTATATGGATACTAGATAATTGTCTAGGATAAAGGCAGCTTGCTGCAAATTAGGGTGGTAACACGTGGATAATATATCCTCCGTCCCTATAGGTGAAAACTTATAGGGACGGGGGATTTTTTTATGACCTAAAATTACGCAACTAAAGTTGCTCCATGGGCACTCAATTTTTAATTTCATTAAAAATTTCAAGTACTTAAACCCGATTTGTGAAACAAATCGATGGTAGGTCAAACGCACCGAACACCAAACTTGCACGACCGTAGGGAGTGAACAAATTTGAGTTGTGAGACTGCGGAATATGCCAACTTAGACTAAAAGATATATATTTAAACGAATATATAATAATTATATTTTACAAGGAGGAAATAAAAATGGGGAAAAGAATAAGCTTTTTTGACACAACTTTAAGAGATGGAGAACAATCACCAGGTTGTAGTATGAATAAGAGGGAAAAGTTAATACTAGCTAAACAGTTAGAAAGATTAGGAGTAGATGTTATTGAAGCTGGATTTGCAGCAGCATCTGTAGGAGACTTTGAGTCGGTTCAGATGATAGCCAATGAAATAAAGAACTCTACTGTTGCCGTCTTATCTAGAACTGTAAAGTCAGATATAGACAGAGCATGGGAGGCTGTAAAAGGCGCAGCAAAGCCAAGAATCCATACTTTTATAGCAACTTCAGATATTCATATGAAGTATAAATTGAAAATGAAACCAGAGGAAGTAATTGAAAAAGCAGTGGAAATGGTTGAGCACGCCTCAAGTCTTTGTCCTGAAGTAGAATTTTCCGCCGAAGATGCTACTAGAAGTAAACCAGAGTTTTTAGCAGAAATATTTGACAAAGTAATTATGGCAGGAGCAAAAATTATAAATATTCCGGATACAGTAGGGTATACTACGCCTGATGAATTTTATAATTTTATTATGGAAATAAGAAGCAAATCAAAATACTTAGATACAGTTCAAATTTCAGTTCATTGCCACAATGATTTAGGATTAGCAGTAGCCAATACATTAGCAGCTGCAAAAGCAGGTGCTAGTCAATTTGAATGTACTGTTAACGGAATAGGTGAGAGGGCAGGTAATGCAGCATTAGAAGAATTAGCAATGATAATGGATGTAAGGCGAGATATATATGGTTATGATTTTAATATAGATACAAAAGAGATAATGAAGACTAGTAGTTTACTTAGCACTATAACAGGTATAAATGTGCAACCAAACAAGGCAATTGTAGGAGCAAATGCATTTGCACACGAATCTGGCATTCATCAACATGGAGTTTTAAGTAATAGAGAAACATACGAAATAATGACTCCAGAGTCTGTGGGATTAACTACAAATAAAATGGTACTTGGAAAACATTCTGGACGTCATGCTTTCAGGGACAAAATTAAAACAATGGGCTATGATCTTACAGAAGAAGAACTTAATGAAGCCTTTGAAGAATTTAAATCACTTGCTGATAAAAAGAAAGAAATATATGATAGAGATATAGATGCTATTTTAACAAAGAGAATCGATCATAATCATGATGAGGATAGATATAAACTAGTAAGATTTGTTATCAATAGTGGAAATACTATTACAACAACTGCTTCAGTAGTACTTAACATAGAAGGAGAAGATAAGGAGGGGATATCTTTTGCTGGTGGACCTGTAGATGCTGCATTTAGTGCAATACAAAAATGTATAGACAAAGATGTTATATTAGAAGATTATTCTCTTCAATCAGTAACTGAAGGAGCAGATGCTTTGGGTTATGCAACTGTAAGACTTAGACATGATGGTAACCATTATTCAGGTAGAGGTGTAAGCATTGACGTTGTCGAAGCAAGTATAAATGCATATATAGATGCAATGAATAAAATAAATGGTATCTAAAAGGAGTGAAATATAAGATGGCTATGACAATGACTCAAAAAATATTAGCTGACCATGCAAAATTAGACAAAGTTATTCCAGGACAATTTATAGAAGCGGATCTTGATTTAGTTTTAGGAAATGATATAACAGCCCCTGTAAGTATTAAGGAGTTTATAAAAATGGGTGGTGAAAAAGTATTTGATAAGGAGAAAATCGCATTAGTACCAGATCATTTCACACCAAATAAAGACATACAGTCTGCAGAACAATGTAAATATATGAGAGAATTTGCATATGATCAAGACATTACAAATTATTTTGAAATTGGTCAAATGGGAATAGAACATGCATTACTACCAGAAAAGGGGCTTGTTGTTGCAGGAGATGTAGTAATAGGAGCAGACTCACATACTTGTACCTATGGTGCTCTAGGAGCCTTCTCAACTGGTGTTGGAAGTACAGATATGGCTGCAGGTATGGCAACAGGTAAGGCTTGGTTTAAAGTACCATCAGCTATAGAATTTGAACTTGTAGGAAAACCACAAAAATGGGTTAGTGGTAAAGATGTTATACTTCACATAATAGGTAAAATAGGAGTAGATGGAGCACTTTATAAATCTATAGAGTTTACTGGTCAAGGCATTGCAAATCTTAAAATGGATGATAGATTTACAATATCAAATATGGCAATAGAAGCTGGAGCGAAAAATGGTATATTTCCAGTAGATGAAAGAACTATAGAATACATTAAAGAACATTCTACTAGAGAATACAAAGTATACCAAGCTGATGAAGATGCAGAGTATGATGAAAAATATCTAATAGATTTGTCTACCATAAGACCTACTGTATCCTTTCCACATAGTCCTGATAATACTAGAACTATTGATGAAGTTGGAGATATAGAAATAGATCAAGTAGTTATAGGATCTTGCACAAATGGTAGAATAGATGATCTTAGGGCAGCAGCAGCTGTGCTAGAAGGTAATAAAGTTAAAAAAGGTGTTAGAGCAATAATATTTCCAGCTACACAAAAGATATATTTGCAAGCAATAGAAGAAGGTTTAATAAAAATTTTTATAGAAGCTGGTGCAATTGTAAGCACTCCGACTTGTGGACCTTGCTTAGGAGGACATATGGGAGTACTTGCAGCAGGAGAAAGAGCTGTGGCTACTACAAATAGAAACTTTGTTGGGAGAATGGGTCATGGGGAATCAGAGGTATATTTAGCTAGTCCGGCTGTGGCTGCAGCATCTGCTGTTACAGGAAAAATTAGCAATCCTGCAGATGTAGTATAAAAACTAAGATCCTTCGCTCTGCTCAGGATGACATATTATTTGTGTCGCTCTGCTCAGGCTGACATATTCTTTATGTAGCTTTGCTTATGCTGACATCTTATTTATGTCATTCTGAATGAAGCGTAGCGAAATGAAGAATCTTGTTTTTATATAACTTGATTAGGATAATATGACAAAGTTATATTTTTATATAAAAATTGATACTATCTAATAAGATGGGGAGGTAAAAAATTGAAAGCAAAAGGTAAGGTTTTTAAATATGGAGATAATATAGATACAGATTTAATTATACCTGCAAGATATTTAAGTACATCAGATCCTAAGGAACTGAAAAAGTATTGTATGATAGAAGTAGATAAGGATTTTGCAGCAAATGTAAAACCAGGAGATATAATAGTAGGTCAAAAAAACTTTGGATGTGGTTCATCTAGAGAGCATGCACCTATTGCAATAAAAGCTTGTGGAGTTTCCTGTGTAATAGCAGAAACTTTTGCTAGAATATTTTATAGAAATTCATTTAATATAGGTTTACCTATAATAGAAAGTGCAGAAGCCGCATCAAAGATTGAAAATGGAGACCAAGTAGAAGTAGATTTTAGTACGGGAGTAATTAAAAACATTACTAAAAATGAAAGCTACCAAGGCCAACCTTATCCAGAATTCATTCAAAAAATTGTCCAAAATGAAGGCTTAGTAAATTACGTTAAAAATAGCTTGTAATGGAGGGAAACTATGGAATATAAAATAGCAGTAATTAAAGGAGATGGCGTTGGGACAGAAATTATAGACAGTGCTATTGAAATACTAAATATAATAGAATCTAAATTTAATCATAAATTTACCTATGAAGAAGTATTAGCTGGTGGGTCTGCCTATGATGAGTATGGGACTCCATTACCTGAAAACACTATAAAGGTATGCAAAGATAGTCATGCAGTTCTTTTTGGGGCAGTAGGAGGCTCAAAGTGGGACGGATTAGCTGGAGATAAAAGACCAGAGAGAGCTATACTAGGTCTTAGAAAAGAACTAGGACTATTTGCAAATTTAAGACCAGGCATATTATTTAATTCCCTTAAAGATGCATCCCCTCTAAAGTCTGAAATAATAGGAGATGGATTTGACATTTGTGTGGTTAGAGAGCTTACAGGAGGTATATATTTTGGTGAAAAAGGTTTTAAAGATACACCTATGGGCAAAGCAGCCTATGATGTAGAAATTTATAGTGAAAAAGAAGTAGAAAGAATAGCTAAAGTTGCTTTTGATATGGCTATGAAAAGAAATAAAAGATTAACAAGTGTAGATAAATCCAATGTTCTGGAAAGCTCAAGACTATGGAGAAAAGTAGTAAATGAAGTAGCTAAAGATTATCCTGAAGTTGAGCTTGCACATATGTATGTTGATAATGCTGCAATGCAGGTTGTAAAAGACCCTAGACAGTTTGATGTAATAGTTACTTCAAATATGTTTGGAGATATACTTTCAGATGAAATCAGTGTGCTGACAGGATCTATTGGTATGTTACCTTCTGCCAGTTTAGGTGAAGGTAATAAAGGTATGTATGAGCCAATACATGGTTCAGCACCAGACATAGCAGGCGAAAACAAAGCAAATCCCATAGCAACTATTTTATCCGCAGCAATGATGCTTAACTATTCCTTTGGATTAAAAAAAGAAGCAGATTGCATAGAAGCAGCCATAAACAAAGCACTCGAAGATGGTTATAGAACTATGGACATAGCTAAGAAAGGCGAAAAATTTATAGGAACAAAAGAAATGACTGAGATAATAAAAAGCAATATATAAATATGTAAGGGTAGATAATTCCACCAGTAAACAGGACGCCAAGAGCTGTCCTGTTTTAAGTTATATAAAGATAATGGAAAATTTAATGCCCTAACATACGGGCAGAAATATAAACAAAAAAAGTCCTAAAATTTGTAAAGATATAAATGTGAGTACTGCTAAAGCAAAGAAATTAGAAGCAGTATTAAAAGTTTTTTTACTATTTTTATTTTTAACTTTAAGATATAAACCTCTAATTTAAAATATAAGACCTATAAAAGCAATGATGCATACTGAAAATGAAGACACAAACAAAACAATTGAAAACCCTATTGATTTTATAATATCCAAACTTGATTCCTCTTTTCTGGGTAGCTATGGGGACGTTTCGTGGGTAGCTATGGGGACGTTTCGTTTGCC
>CAYLXY010000095.1:0-6944 GCA_964387405.1 uncultured Clostridiaceae bacterium | reverse complement strand
CTTTATCTTATATTTTTTAAGATATACAAGTAAAGACATCTGCCAATTAACAGATGTCTTTAATAAGTCTATTTTATATACTTTCATTTATATTGTTCTTTCATCTAATACTTTAATTCTATGTTTTTGAAGTAAATATATGGAAACTAATACTAGAATACCAAATATATCAGTATATAGTCCTGGTTTTAATAGTAATAGAGCTGCAGCAAATAGTAGCCCTCTTTCATATATCTTTGTTCTATCTATTAAATATCCTTCAACTGCACATGCTAAACAGAGTATTCCTATAATTGCAGAAATAACCACTGGCAAGGCGCTTAATATAGGTAAAAAAGTAACTTTTCCATCTACTATTTCCTTAACTAAAATTAAACTAGAGTCATAGGCAAATATATAGGGGACAACGAAGCCAGCCAAGGCTAATTTTACTGCCTGGAATCCGGTTTTCATAGCATTGGCACCTGCAATTCCTGCTCCTGCATATGCAGCCAGTGCAACAGGTGGAGTTATATCTGCTATTACTCCAAAATAAAGGATAAAGAGATGGGCTGACATTTGGTTAACACCAAGCTTAGAAAGTGCTGGTGCAGCCATAGTCGCAAGTACTATATATTTTGCTGTTGTTGGTAAACCCATTCCTAATATAATTGAAGATATCATAGTAAGGAGTAGGGTTAAAAATAACTTTCCCTGTGCTAAAGTAACAATAAGTTCTGCTATTCTAAGGCCTAAACCTGTTAATGTAACAACTCCAACTATAATTCCTGCAGATGCACAGGCACAAGCAACACCAATAGAGCCTTTAGCCCCTGTTTCTAGAGCACTGAAAAACTCCTTCCAGCCAAAGGATTTATCCTTTTTTATAAGTGAAGCTAGAAGTGCTATAAATATACTGACTCCTATAGCATAGAAGGCTGATAATAAAGGAGTTATTTTTAGCATAAGAAATAAAACAATAGCTAAAAGTGGAATTAGCAAGTAACCTTGACCTAACATAACTTTTTTAAATTTAGGTAGTTGATCTTTAGGAATACCCTTTAAACCTAGTTTTGATGCCTCAAGATGAACCATTGTTCCAACTGCAAAGTAGTATAAGAGTGCAGGTATAGCTGCGGATATTATAATACTTACATAAGATATACCTGTAAATTCAGCCATAATAAATGCAGCAGCCCCCATAACTGGTGGCATTATTTGACCTCCTGTTGACGCTGCAGCTTCCACAGCTCCAGCATAATGAGGCTTATAGCCAGATTTTTTCATCAGAGGAATAGTAAATGCACCTGTAGTTACTGTGTTTGCAACAGAACTACCTGATATAGAGCCCATAAATCCACTGGCAACAACTGCTGTCATAGCTGGTCCACTTTTTAAATGTCCTGTTAATGAATAGGCTAGATCAATAAAAAACTTACCAACTCCTGTTTTATCTAAAAAAGCACCAAATAATATAAATAGAAAGACAAAAGTTGCAGACACACCAATAGGTATACCTAGTAAACCTTCTGTTGTAAGATACATATGTCTTACTATTGATTCCCAGGAAAAACCTCTATGTCCTAATAAGCCTGGTAGATATGGCCCTAATTTTGCATATAATAAGAAAACTATAGCTACTATAGGCAATTCTGGTCCTACTACCCTTCTTGTTATCTCAAGGGTTATTAAAAGTGCTAAGGAACCAAATAAAATGTCAGTACTAGTCATAATTCCACCTTTTAGTGCAATTTCTTCTACAAATACAAATAGGTATCCAAAAACTATGGTACTTAAAAGTATAAAAATATAATCTAAAATTGAAACCTTTGTTTTACTAGATTTTTTACCAGCTGGAAATAGTAAAAATCCTAAGGTAAAGGCAAATATAATATGAAGTGATCTTTGCTTTACGGAAAGGAGTGTACCAAAACCTGCTGTATATAATTGAAAGGTCGACATTGCAATTGCAATAATAATAGTGATTTTACCTACAATGCCCCTTAGTTTTCTAGCCCTACCTGTATCCTTATCGTATTCCTCTAATAGTTGATCAACATCCATTGCTATATTACTTTCTGTGATTAACTTCTTGTCTGTCATTGCAAAACCTCCTTAACTAAATGCTTAAACAATGATGATTTTTTAACAATAAATTTAACCCCTTGTCCTGATTTTGAAAAAGTTAAAAAAGAATATGATTTATTATTTATTTTTATATGATGATCTGCCCTTACTGCTCCAGTTCTATACACTAGGTCTCCCATAATTTCTTTTATATTATAAATCCTAAATCTATTTTCTCTTATTTCAAATTGGTAAGGTGTAGTAGCTGGTAATCCAGCTCCATAAGAATTAAAATATGATTCCTCTAAAATTATATTATAATCGTCATCAATAAAATAAATTTCACTTACTGGTGTTAATTGAACAGAATGGACATATTCCACCTCAAAAATATCCCCTCTTTTAATCAACCAAGCTTTTAAATACTCCCCACTTTTATAATTAGAAGCTTGTAAAACTCTTACTGGAAAAATAATTGTCAGTAAAAAAAACAATAATAGAAATGCCCCTACCTTTATAAAACGGGGACAAGTCCTAGTAATAATACCAGTAGCTTCTGTCCCCTTATAGTTTTTACTTAACACCTTTTTCATCATAATATCTTTGAGAACCAGGATGCACTTCAATAGGCATTCCAGTTAAGGCTGTATCAAGATTAATATCATTTCCTCTTGTATGTGTATCAATAATTACTTGTCTTTGTTCAAATAAAGATTTTGTAAGATTATAGGCTAATTTTTCATCTAAATCTTCTGGAACTACTAGCATTGCCATAACAGCTGCAGTGATTACATCTGAATCTTGATTTTTATATGTTCCTTTAGGAATAACTAGTTCTGTATAAAATGGATAGTCTTTAGCTAACTGAGCAATTTTATCTGAAGATATTGGAACAAGAACCATGTCAGATGTTTGCGCTACTTCTGTAATAGCTGATGTTGGAACACCTGCTGTTATAAAAGCTGCATCTATTTGTTTGTTTTTTAATTGATCTGCAGCTTCTGAAAATGATAAGAAGTCTGCCTTGCCTAAATCGTCATAATTCATACCATGTGCATCCAATACTTGTCTTGCATTTGCTTCTACACCAGAACCTGGAGCACCAATAGCAACTTTTTTACCCTTTAAATCTTCAACAGAAGTAATTCCAGAGCTTTCAGTAGCTATAATTTGAACAAATTCTGGATATAGCATTGCCATACCTCTAATATTTTCTAACTTACCCTTTCCTTCAAAAGTTTCTGTCCCTGTATGTGCATAGTAAGTTATATCATTTTGTACAAATGCTATTTCTGTTTCACCTTTTGAAACTAGGCCAATGTTTTCTGTAGATGCCCCTGTAGCTTGTGCATTTGCAGTTACTCCCTCTACATTGTCGTTAAATATTTTTGCCATTGCTCCACCTAGTGGATAATATGTTCCACCTGTACCTCCAGTTGCTATTGAAATGTAATCTGTAGATCCTTTAGATGTACACCCTACAACTAAAGATACCATTAAAATCAATACTAATAAAATTAATGATACTTTTTTTAACATCTTAAATTCCCTCCTATGTGTTTTGTTTTATAAATGTTTCTAGATATGCTTGTATTTAGGATATTCCTAGAACATTTTAAATAGTATCTCATACTATTTAAAGATATTCTATATTATTTTTTAGTTTTATGCTAGTTATTATTTACAGCTTTTTATAATAAAAAAAGTTTTTACTGTTTTTAAGCTTCTCTAATCCAGTTTTTAGGTAGTATTAATGCAATTATAGTAAATATTTCTAATCTACCCAATAACATTAAAAATGAGAATAAAATTTTACTTGCAGAGCTAAAGCCTCCAAAGTTTTTTGTGGGACCAACTAGGGCAAAACCAGGTCCTATATTACCTAAAGTAGCAGCTACAGAGCTGGCTGCACTTAAAAGATCTATTCCTTCTAAGGATATTATTATAGTTGATATAACAAATATCATAATATATAAGGTAAAAAAACTATTTATACTTACTATAGTCTCATTTGTCACTGTTTTTCCACTGTTTTTTATTGATACAAAGGCACTGGGATGAAGTAATTTTACAACATCTCTTTTTATAAGCTTTGTTAAAATTAATATTCTGATAACTTTCATTCCACCTGCTGTAGAACCAGCAGTTCCACCTATAAACATAAGTGTGAATAAGATAGCCTTACTAAAAGTCGGCCAGGCATCAAAGTTTACACTACTATATCCTGTAGTAGTTATTATTGAACTTACTTGAAAAAACGAATCTCTAATAGCCCTGAAAATACTTGCATAAGATGTCATAAAGAGATTAATTGAAATAGCTGTAACTGCTAGAAAAATTATAGCTAAATACAATCTTAATTCTTCATTTTTTAGTACATCCTTCCATCTACCTTTAAATAAAGAGTAGTACAGTGAAAAATTCACTCCAGATAGCACCATAAAAACTCCTATCACAAGATGAATATATGTGCTCTTGTAAAAAGCAATACTATTATTCTTTATACTAAATCCTCCAGTTCCTACAGAACCAAAAGTATGCAATGTTGAGGCAAAAAAGTCCATCCCACCTAATCTTAAAAGTATAATTTGTAATATAGTCATAGAAAAATATGTTATATATAATATCTTAGCTGTATCTTTTATTCTAGGTACTATTTTATCTGCAGTTGGTCCTGGACTTTCTGCTTTAAATATTTGAAATCCACCTATTCCCAAGGCAGGAAGCAATGCAATAGTAAATACTAATATTCCCATTCCACCTATCCAATGTGTAAAAGAACGCCAAAAGAGACTGGCTTGCGGAAGACCTTCTACATTGCTTAATATTGATGCCCCTGTAGTTGTTAGCCCTGAAACAGTTTCAAAAAATGCATCTATATAAGAAGGTATGCTGCCAGATAAATAAAAAGGAAGGGCTCCAAATAAAGAAGCAAAAATCCAACCTAAAGTTACTATGGCTAAACCGTCTTTAACATTAATATTATCTTTAATTACAGTTTTTTTAGACATTATAAATCCTATAATACTTGTTATTATTATTGTTATAAGAAATGCTGTTTTATCATGTCCCTTAGTATAAAAAGCTATAGTCAAAGCAGGTAGCATCAATGCAGATTCAACTAAAAGAATATTACCTAGTACCTTTGACACGATCCCATAATCCACCAAAAATACCTCCTTTATTTGGTTCTATAAACATTTTTAAAGTAGGTAAATCTTTAGTTAAGCTAAATACTATTATTCTATCTTTAGGATGTATTATAGAACTTCCCTTAGGAATAATAACTTCCCCGTTATGGACTATTGCTCCTATTATAATCCCTTCAGGTAAATTAAGTTCTGATAAAGGTTTCCCTGTAAATGGTAGGTCTTCTCCTACAATAATTTCTGTAACTTCCCCATCTCCTCCTAACAGCAATGAAACAGATACTACTTTTCCCCCCCTGATATATTTCAATATATTAGAGGCCGTAATATACACACTGTTAAAAGCTACATCTATACCTAGTTTGTCTATAATCTTAATATAGCTTTCCCGACTGATTTTAGCTATAGTCTTTGGCACACCTGCCTGTTTTGCCATCAAGGCCATTAATAAATTTTGCTCGTCATATCCAGTTAATCCTACAAAAGCATCCATATGTTCTAAATCTTCATTTTCCAACAAATGTATATCGGTCCCATCTCCGTAAATTACTAATACATTATCTAGTTTTTCATCTAATTCCTGGCAACGTTTTTTATCTTCCTCAACAATAGTTACTGCAATATTTGACTGTATTAGTCTTTTGGCTAAATAAAAGCTTACTTTTCCTCCACCTAATATCATAACTCTTTCTATTCCTTTTCTTCTAACTCTCACCTCTTTTTGAAACTTAATATCCAGCCTTGATATATCGGCACTTTTACCAACAACATGTATTATATCATCTTTCATAAGTTCTGTTGAACCATTGGGAATTATAATTTCGCCACTTCTAGATATGGCTGTTATTAAAAAAGCATTGAAATCTTTAAGGTCTTTAAGTTTTTTCCCTACAAAATCTTCGTTATGTTCAATATTAAAATCTAACATAGTTACTTTCCCTTTAGCAAAGTCACTTGTATAAAAACCAAAGTTTTTCAACAAGTACTTTGCAATAGCCTTAGCCGTTTCAAATTCAGGGTTTATTATATAATCTATTCCCATTTCTGTCTTTACAAAATCCAACTGTTTCATATATTCCGGATTTCTTATTCTAGCTATTGTTTTTTTACATCCAAGTTTTTTGGCTAATGCACATATAACTGTGTTTGTTTCGTCGCCCTTAGTACATGCTACTAGCAAATCACTATTTTTAATATCTAATTCTTTTAATATATTTATATCTACCCCGCTAGCGGCAATAGTTAACACATCTAAGTTTTCACTCATTTTATTTATCACATTTATATTATTATCAATAAGTGTTACATCTATATCTTCAGTAACTAATGATTCTGCTAATTTTTGACCTAGTTTTCCTGCACCTACTATTATAACTCTCATATATTCTCACTCCTGCATTTGCAAAATATTATAATAACTTAAATATATTACTAAAAGCCTTGTTTGTCTATAGCTATTTTGGTCGGTTGGCCGGTTAGTCGGTTGGCTGGTTGGTCAGGTGGTTGGTTGATCAGGTGGCCGGTCAACCGGTTAATCGGGCAGGCACAATATAAAGACGTAAATATGTGGCGAAAAGTTCATTCTCCGCATGCCGGAAAGATCGGTTGTCAGTTAGATAGGATAATTTTTTAGTCTGCAGCTTTAAAGTTATATATAGGTATTATCCTGTCTATTATATCTACTGTTTCCCCAACATTTTCTATTATTTCATCCATAGGTTTATATGCAAAGGCACATTCATCAATTGT
>CAYLXY010000094.1:0-7059 GCA_964387405.1 uncultured Clostridiaceae bacterium | reverse complement strand
AATATTAATATGTTTTTAGGAATATAATGTTAGAGTAATTCAACTTTCTTTTTAAATAAGGGAGGATAATATTTATGTTTAGTGTCATAATAACCACATTTTGGATAGTGTTTTTAGCTGAATTAGGTGATAAAACTCAATTACAAACAATGCTTTTGGCTGCTCAATCTAAAAGTATATGGCCTGTTTTTATAGGTTCTTCACTAGCCTTGGTTTTTAGTTCTTTTCTCGGTGTTTCTGCATCGACTGTTTTAACTAAGTATATTTCACCTGATTATTTACAAACAGGTGCTGGTTTCGTCTTTATAGTAATTGGCATTTTAACATTATTAGGATATATATAAAATAATATATTTTCAAAAAAAGATTACTATTAGTCTTAGTAATCCTTTTTTGAATCTAATTTTTTGGTATTTTCACCCTTACTTCTATATACTCACCCTTATCTATCTGTTCAAACTGTGCTTTTTCCTGTTTTTCTTTAATAATATCATAAGCTTGCTTTAATGTGTTAATATATATTCTATAATTCATAAAACTTCTTATCTTTTGAGTAGAATTCACCTCTTCTTTCCCAGCCTCTTCCAATGTATCTTTTATTAGTTGTTCTGTCCTTTTAACATTTAAATCATCTTTAACAATCTTATCTAAAATCTTTTCCCTTAAATTATCATCTGGTAATCTTAATAAAGCTCTAGCATGTCTTTCTGTTAATCCATTTTCTAATAAACGTCTTTTTATATTTACTCCTAATCTTAAAATTCTCAATTTATTAGCAATAGTAGATTGATTTTTTCCTACTTTTTCAGCTAAATCTTGCTGTGTAAATCCATGATCTTCTATTAAATTTGCATAACCCTCTGCCTCTTCCATAAAATTCAAATCTTCCCTTTGAAGATTTTCAATAATAGCTAAAACTGCAGAATCTGCATCAGTATATTTATTATTTATAATAGCTGGTATAGTTTTTAAATCAGCTAATCGTGCTGCTTTAAGCCTTCTTTCCCCTGCTATTAATTCATATCTATCTTCTCCAATTTTCCTAACACTTATAGGTTGTAAAATACCATAGGATTTAATTGAAGCGCTTAGCTCTTCCAGTCCTACTTGAGAAAAAGTCTTTCTCGGCTGATAGGGGTTAGGTATCACTTTATCTACTGAAATTTCTTCTATTCTTTTCTCTATAATATTCATCGATTGTAATCCCTCTTTTCCATAGCGAAACTACTCTTTATTATACTTACTTAATTCTATAAAAACCTTGTTATTCCTGCAATTATATATGTTTTTTCAAAGTTTCATTTTACAAATTTCGCCTTGTTTTTACTATTTTATCGGTTCTTTGTCTGGTTTTCCTGCTTTTCTAGGGTATTTAATCGAAGTTTGTTTTGTTTTCTTTATAATCAATATATGATGATCTCTGTCGCTAAATGGTAAATCTACTTTTATTTGTTCTACAATTTCCCCACCTAATATTTTTATGGCTTTTTTTGCATCTTTTATTTCTTCTACTAAACTAGGTCCTTTTTGACAAATAAAATATCCTCCTACTTTTACAAAGGGCAAACAATACTCTACTAAAACATTTAATGCTGCTACAGCCCGTGATACCACATATTCATATTTTTCTCTATAGTCTTTATTTTTTCCAAAATCCTCTGCTCTACCATGTACAAGTTCTACATCTCTTAGTTCGAGTTCCTTACATACTTCTTCTAAAAAACCAATTCTCTTTTTTAAAGAATCTAATAAGGTTAGTTCAATATTGGGTAATACTATTTTTAAGGGTATTCCCGGAAACCCTGCACCTGTTCCTACATCTATCATCTTTACTTTATCTTTCCTAATTTTTAACTGGACAGGTAGGTATTTTGTTTGTATACAAGATAAGGAGTCTAAGAAGTGTTTTATAATAACTTCTCTTTCTTCTCTTATAGCTGTTAAATTCATTTTCTGATTCCAT
Organism: uncultured Clostridiaceae bacterium; assembly: GCA_964387405.1. GTDB lineage: Bacteria > Bacillota > Clostridia > Peptostreptococcales > Natronincolaceae > JAAZJW01. The sequence continues at coordinate 5,096 of CAYLXY010000094.1, read as the reverse complement.
TCTAATAAAATATCCTTATATTTAATAAATTGATCTATTTGTTCATCTGTAATATCAATATTCATTTCTTGAGAGCCATCTTTTAAAAGTTTTCTTAGTTCCATTATTGCCTACCACCTCTTCTACGTCTTCTTTGTTCTAAATATATTAATAATACGGAAATATCTGCTGGGGACACTCCAGAAATCCTTGATGCTTGTCCTACAGATAATGGTTTAATTTCGTTTAACTTTTGTTTTGCCTCTATTCGCAAACTTTCAATTCTATCATAATCTATGTTCTCTTCTAACTTTCTGTTTTCTAGTTTTTTAAATTGATCTATTTGCCTAAGTTGTTTTTCAATATACCCTTCATATTTAATAATTATTTCACATTGGGTTTTGGCATCTTTTAACAAGTCTCCTGGCCTGTCTTTATCTAATTTTTTAATATTTTTATAATTCAGTTCAGGACGTTTTAACAATTCATATAAAGATGCTCCACCCTTTATAGGTGTACTCTTTGCTTGTTCTAATATAAGGTTAGCAGCTTGTGGAGAAACATTAGTACTTTTTAGACGTTTCATTTCTTTTTCTATATGTTCTTTCTTCAAAAGATATCTTTTGTATCTATCTTCATTTACTAAACCCAGTTTATATCCTTTTTCTGTTAATCTAATATCTGCATTATCTTGTCTTAATATAAGACGATATTCTGCTCTAGAAGTCATCATTCTATAAGGTTCATCTGTTCCTTTTGTTACTAAATCATCTATTAATACTCCTATATAAGCTTCTGACCTATCCAAAATAAAAGGTTCTTCTCCCTTTATTTTTAAAACAGCATTTATTCCTGCCATCAGGCCTTGAGCTGCAGCCTCTTCGTATCCAGATGAGCCATTGAACTGACCTGCACTGAATAAATTGTTAATATGTTTTAATTCTAAAGTTGGTTTTAATTGTCTAGGATCTATACAATCATATTCTATTGCGTAGGCAGGTCTCATAATTTTTGCATTTTCCAGTCCAATAACAGATCTAAGTAATTTTATTTGAATTTCCTCTGGTAAACTGGTAGACAATCCCTGTACATACATTTCTTTTGTCTCTACTCCTTCTGGCTCAATAAAAACTTGATGGGATTTTCTTTCACTAAATCTAACTATTTTGTCTTCTATAGAAGGACAATATCTTGGACCTACACTTTCTATATCTCCTCTATACATTGCAGCTCTGTTAAGATTTTCCCTAATTATTTCATGTGTCTCTTCTGTCGTTCGAGTTAACCAACAGGCCTCTTGTTCTTTATGAATTTCATCATTCATAAAAGAAAAAGGTACAACTTCTTCATCCCATTTTTGAATATTCATTTTTGAAAAATCAATGGTATCCTTGTGTATTCTAGCGGGAGTACCTGTTTTAAACCTTCGCATATTACAACCCAGTTCTTTTAATGTTTTAGATAAGTACATAGCTGGAAACAACCCACTTGGCCCAGATTCATAATTAACTTCTCCTACAAATATTCTACCTTTTAAATATACTCCTGTTGCTAAAATAATTGCTTTTCCATAATATATAGACCCTGTTTTTGTAACAACTCCCTTTACAGTCCTATCTTCTACTATTAAATCTATTACTTCACTTTCATATAGTTCTAAATTAGCCTGGTTTTCTAATACTTTTTTCATTTCCATATGATATCTTGTTTTATCTGCTTGAATTCTTAAAGAATGTACTGCCGGTCCCTTTGCCGTATTTAACATTCTACTTTGAATAAAGGATTTATCTATATTTAAAGCCATTTCCCCACCTAAAGCATCTACTTCTCTTACTAAATGTCCTTTTCCTGTTCCCCCAATTGATGGATTACAAGGTAACATTGCTATAGAGTCTAATGTCATAGTAAGCATTATTGTTTTATAACCTAATCTAGCAGTAGCTAATGCAGCTTCACAACCTGCATGTCCAGCCCCTACTACTACCACATCATAATTTCCTGCATTATATTTTATCATTAATTCTCCTCCATTGTTTCACGTGAAACATTGTTTGTTTTAAGCACATGACTCTCTAAGCACAGCTTAAAATTAAGTGCGACATAGATTTTCTTAGCTAGATCACAAAATTTATTTTCCTATACAGAAATTTTTAAAAATATGATCTAAAATATCTTCTCCTACTGTATCTCCTGTAATTTCACCTAAAGCTTCCCAAGTATCTTTTACATCTACTTCAATAAAATCCAGTGATAATTCTTCTTTTATAGCTTTTATACCATCTTCTATACTTTTTAATGCTCTTTCTAATGCATTTTTATGTCTTATATTAGTAATTAATACACTATCTTTTGCCCTTACTTCCCCCTGATACACCATATCTACTAATGCATCTTCTATTTCCTCTATTCCTCTTCCTTCTATTATTGATATTTCTATTATTTTCTTATTCCCTATAATATCTTTTACATGATTTATTTTAAGCTTTTGAGGAAGGTCTGTTTTATTAATTATAATTAAAGCTTTTTTAGAACTTATTAGCTCTATTATTTCTTTATCTTCTTTAGTTAAATCTCCAGAAGCATCTAACATTACTATAATTAAGTCTGCTAAGTTGAACAGCTCCTTCGATCTTTCTACACCTATTTTTTCTACAACATCTTCTGTTTCTCTTATTCCTGCAGTATCTATTAATCTAAGTGGTATACCTCTTACGCTAAAATGTTCCTCTATAATATCCCTTGTTGTGCCTGGAATATCTGTTACTATTGCCCTAGACTCTCTAATAAGTGCATTAAGAAGGGAAGATTTCCCTACATTTGGCTTTCCTACAATTACCGTACTTAACCCTTCTCTTATTATTTTTCCTGTATGTGCAGTGTCTAATAGTTTTTCAATTTCTTTTTCAATCTCTTTACTATTTTTTAATAGAAAATCTAAAGTTACCTGATCTATATCTTCTTCTGCAAAATCAATAGAAACCTCTATGTGTGCTAACATCTCTAATAGTTTTTTCCTGAGTTTTAAAACTTCTTTAGATAAAAATCCTTCTAGTTGGTTTAGTGCTAGATCAAAACCTTTTTCTGTTTTAGCACTAATAAGGTCCATTGTAGCTTCTGCTTGTGCTAGATCTATCCTTCCATTTAGAAATGCTCTTTTAGTAAATTCTCCTGGATCAGCAACTCTAGCACCTAAACTTAATACAAGTTCTAATATTTTTTTTACAGAAATCATTCCACCATGGCAATTTATTTCCACTATATCTTCCTTTGTATATGTATTTGGTGCCTTCATGTAAGAAACTAAAACCTCATCTATTTTTTCATCGGTTTTTTTGTCTATAATATAACCATAAGTTATTCGTCTAGATTTATATTGACTTAATTTCTTGTTTTTCTTCGATTTAAATATTTTATCTATTAAATCTATTGATTTATCTCCACTGATTCGCACTATTCCAATTCCAGCCTCTCCTGGAGCCGTAGCAATAGCTGCAATAGTATCATCTACAAACATAATTTTCACCTCTATTAAATTTATTAATATCTATACTTGCTATTATACCAAAACTTTTATAAGCTAACCAAATTTGCACGACTGCGAAGGAGTGAACAAATTTGAGTTGTGAAACTGAGGGCCTAACCCAAACAGTAAAAAACCCAGTTTTCACTGGGTTTTAAATCTTTATTTATTTTTTAATGCAATAATAACTTTCCTATAAGGTTCTTCTCCTTCGCTATATGTTTGTACATAAGGATTGTTTTGTAAGCTTGCGTGAATAATTCTTCTTTCATATGGATTCATTGGTTCTAACGATATAGTTTTACCTATTTTGTATACTTTATTACCCATTTTGTTTGCTAATCTAATTAGTGTTTCTTCTCTTTTTTTCCTATAGTTTTCTGTATCTACAAATACTTTAATATATTTATCACTAGATTTATTTACTATTAAATTTAATAAGTATTGTATAGAATCTAATGTTTGGCCTCTTCTACCGATAATTATACCCATATTCGAACCTTCTATATTTACAAATAGTGTATCGTTCTTTTGTTCGATATCCATAGTAGCATCTAATTCCATTGCTTTAAATATATTTTCTAAAAATACTCTAGCATTATCTTCTGGTCTATCTAATATAGTTATTTGTACTTTTGCCGGTTTTGTTCCTATAATTCCAAGAAATCCTTTACTAGGTAGTTCTAGTATTTTTACATCTGCTTGTTCTCTTTTAATATCTAATTCCTTCAGTCCTGAGGCTATGGCCTCTTCAACGGTTTTTCCTGTAGACTCTAACAACTTCATACTACTTCAACCCCTCCTTTAATTGCGTCTGTGGTCTTCTCATTATGAGTTGTTGAATTACTTGAAACACATTACTAATTACCCAATATAGTGTAAGACCTGCTGGAAAGCTTTTTCCCCACCAAAAGATCATAATTGGCATAAAATACGTCATCATCTTTTGGTTTTTATCAGCAGGAGCCCCAGTAGATATAGTGGCTGAAGATAAATACGTTGTTAATCCCGCTAATAAAGGTAAACCCCATAAATATGGATCTGGCATTGATAAATTAGGTAACCATAAAAAACTAGTATTTATAGCGTTATAAACTGCTTCAGATTCAAAAACATATTTAGCTGGTTCTCTTAAAGCAGCAAACAATCCAATAATTATTGGAAATTGAATTAATAAAGGAAGACATCCTCCAAAAGGACTTATATTATGTTCCTTATACATTTCCATAGTTTTAATATTTAATTGTTCTTTATCATCCTTATATTTTTCTTGTAATTTTTTCAGTTTAGGTTGTATTACCTGTAAATCCCTCATTGATTTAGTTTGTTTTATAGTTAAAGGGACAGTTATTAATTTTACTGCTACAGTAAATAATATAATAGATAATCCATAGTTGTTCGTCAAATCATATATTAATTTTAACAGTGCACCTAATGGCTTTGCTAATGCATTCAAATTTAAACCCTCCAATATATCAAGCTCTACTATCTTAATTAAGAGGATCATATCCCCCTGGGTGGAAAGGATGACATTTTAATATTCTTTTTAAAACCAAGTAACTCCCTTTAAAAGCACCATATTTTTCATAAGCTAATA
>CAYLXY010000093.1:0-7079 GCA_964387405.1 uncultured Clostridiaceae bacterium | reverse complement strand
CAAAAACACCTTGTTCATTTTTAACATTAAATGCAGATGGTACTAGATTAATATGTTTAGATTCATAGAGAATATAAGATCCTTCTTTTAAAATATCTGTAACTAATAATAATGTAATATCATAATTCATTCTTTTATGTACATTCCCTATAAAATCTAAAAACAATTCTTTTCTATTAAACACATCATCTATATCTAATGTAAAGACTTGGCTGACACCAGTTTTAAATGATTCTAACTGAAATTCTTTAAAATCTTTATAAAATATATCTTCTATACTTTGTCCTTCCAAAGATGTGCCATATTTAAACATGTCCATAGCAAATTTATTAACATCTAAATTTACAATTTTATTTAATTCTTTAACTGCTTTTCTATCAAGGCTTGTTGTTGTAGGAGATTTAAATAATAAAGTATCTGATAAAATTCCAGATATTAAAGCACCTGCTATATCAAATGGAATTTCAATATTATACTCCCTATACATATAGTATATTATTGTACATGTGCTTCCTACAGGACTGTTTCTAAAATTAATAGGCATAGACGTGGAAATATCTCCTATTTTATGATGATCTACAATTTCTAATATTTCTGCTTCTTCAAGTCCTTCAGCACTTTGCATATACTCATTATGATCAACTAAAATTACTTTTTTTCGTGTAGGATTTATAATATGTTTTCTATTAAGAAATCCTGAAAATTTACCCTTCCTATCTATAACAGGATAATTTCTATAACGACTAGTACTAAGTTCATCCTTTACTTCATCTAAATATTCTAATTCGTTAAAATGTACTATATTATCTTTTGTCATAATTTGTCTAACATAGTTACACATATTGAGAACTTTAGAAATATAGTAAGTATCTTTTTCAACTAAAATAATAGTAACTCCATTACTATTAGCTAAATCAATATATTTTTCAGGTAATTCATTACCACCAGTAACAATAATTAATTGCACTTTAGATAAAATAGCGTGTTCTATAATATCGTATCTATCTCCAACAATAACAATATTATCTTGGTCAAGTTGTCCTTTTATGGTTTCATAATAGTAGGCTACTACAGCTACACGACCATCAAAATAATCTCTCTTGCCTGATAAAACCTTAGCATTTAAATCATCTACAATATTTTCTAATGAAGTTTCTAAATGATAAAAATCACCATGTATTAGACCCATGGCAATGTTTTGCATACTTACAATTCCCAGCAGTTTATCCTTAGAATCTACTACACCTACAGTATCTAGTCCGATTTCTCCCATTAGATTATAGGTATAAAGAATAGATTGACTAGGAGAAACTCCTTTAGCAAAATCATATTGTAAGTCTTTTACTTGTATTTTTACATCTGGAATATACAAGGGGCTAGGTAAGTGAAAACAATCTAAAATATATTGACTTTCTTTATTTACACTTCCTAAAACACAAGGTATTGTATCTAATCCAATTTGATTTTTTAAATGGGAAAGTGCAATAGCTGAAGTAACAGAATCAGTGTCTGGGTTTTTGTGACCAAAAATTAAAATAGGCATTTAAATCCTCCTTAAAATCTTATATACTATAGTTAGATTTTATATTTATTTATCTTTTTTAGATCTTGTTTTATTAAAGTAGTTTCTAGATAAATTAAAAAATTTTGCAGCTCTAGTAACACTAGGTTTCATAATAAAAGCTATGGATCTAAATATGAATTTTTGGGATAATAGCATGTTGATAAATCCTTTCAATCTAGGATAACTTACTGTGTGTGGGACTTTTTCACCTACAGGAATGTTAATTCCAGTAGTTTCTTTAAAGAGTCCAGGGATTTTAAAGTAAACTGTAAAAGGAATAATTATAATCATTTCTATAATACTTATCTTAATAAAACGTTTTTTATCCTTTGCTAATTTTAAATTAATTAATAAGTCAATAATAAAAACACTCATAATAATAACATCAAATTTATTAACTAAAAGAACAAAATCTGCATCAAACTTAAAAATTAAATCTCCGATAGAAAAGATCATAATCCCTAAAGATAAAAGAATCATTATAATTTTATATATTGTGGCTAATATTTGTAAAGAATTACTTTCAAAGTTTATTTTAGACAAAACATACCTCCTAATATTTAAATTAGTAGAAGACTACTAATCTAGTTTATCATAATATTAAAATAAAGATAATACAAGAGTTATTATAATTTTAAAGGTATTTTGATATATTATTTCTATTGATTATTTTCAAATACTAAAGAAAAAGGAATGGTGATTAAATGGAAAAAATAGTTCCAGAAATAAAGCTTAAATTAAGAGATAGAATTGTAGAAGTGCCAAGGGTAATTTCCAAAGCAAGTGGTATAAGGATATTAGGTAAAAGAATTAAGTCGATTTTATTCTCTACAGATGTTGCAATAATTAAAAATACTAATGCAGACTCAATTATTGCAGTTTATCCTTTTACACCTCAGTTATCCATTACACTGGCTATATTAGAAGTTGCCATGGTTCCAGTATTTTGTGGTGTAGGAGGTGGTTTAACAACGGGACAAAGATCGATAGGTATAGCGCTACAAGCGGAGCTTATGGGTGCTTATGGAGTAGTTGTTAATGGACCTATGGAAAACGATGTAATAGCAGAAATGGCTGAAAAAATAGATATACCAATTATAGCATCAGTTATTTCAAAACATGATGATTATCTAGGTAAGTTAGAAGCAGGAGCAAGGATATTTAATGTTTCAGGTGGGTCTAAGACAGCAGAAATAGTAGCTCAAATAAGAAATAGATTACCTGATGTGCCTATTATAGCCACAGGAGGGCCTACAGATGAAAGTATAGAAAAAACAATAATGGCAGGAGCTAATGCGATAACATATACTCCACCTACATCTGCAGAATTATTTGCAGAATCAATGAGAAGATATAGAGAAAATGCAATACCTAAATAGATTAAGCTTAACAGAGTAAATAAAAAACTTATGGCTATAGTTATTACTATTTTCATAGCCATAAGTTTTTATAAAAACAATTTAAGCCATTGCAACAAGTCTTAGTTTTTCTACACCTGTAATAGCTTCTACTTCACGAATTAGATCTTCAACTTTTTTATTAATATTGCTAATGTCAAAGACTATGTTTACATTAGCAACATTATTAACAGGTGATTCTTGATTAATAGTTAATACACTACAGTTATTATTAGATATTGTTTGTAATACATCGGATAATACACCGGTTTTATGACTTAATAAAAAAGACAAGGTGAGTTTTTTACCTACTGGTCCATCTACTAGTGGATGGACATAATCTTTATATTTATAAAAGGCACTTCTACTAATTCCAACTTTTTTTACAGCTTCCGTTACACTTTTAGCCTTATCTTTTTTTAACAACTCTTTAGCCTCAACAACCTTTTCAAATATACTAGGTAATATTTCCTTATCTATTATTAAGAAATTACTATCTTTCATTTAATAGATTACCTCCTTTTAACAATAGCCCCTTTAGTTTCTGTGGAAAGTTTTTTAAATGTCCAATTATTTTCAAGACCCTCTAACATATTGCTAATATCAGATTCTAGATCAAGATTATTTTTATGTCCAATGGCTATTATTGTAGGGCCAGCACCACTTAGAAAAGCTCCTTTTACATTTAAATTATAGAGTTTATCCATTATATGCTGGTATTGAGAAATTAGAGCACCTCTATATTGTTGGTGTAGTTTGTCTTTTATAGAAATATTCAATAAATCTAAATTACCATTAACCAAAGAAGCTATCATTAAAGCAACGCGACCTACATTAAATGTAGCATCTTTAAACGGAATTTGTTTTGGAAGCACAGATCTAGATTCAGAAGTTGAAAGTGTAAAGCTGGGTATTAATGCATAAAAATCCATAGAATCATTTAAAGGTATACTACTGAAATAAACTTCTTTATTATCATATACAGACACAGTCATACCACCAAATAGAGCAGGAGTTATATTATCTGGATGTCCTTCTATTTCAGTAGCTATTTTTAAAATTTCTAATTTTGTTAATTGGGCATTAGCTATTTCATTAGCACCCATTATACCAGCTAATATACAGGCAGCACTGCTACCTAAGCCTCTAGATACTGGTATATCACTATTTATACTAATTTTCATACCTTTATGTTTATACCCTACTATATTAAAAATCTTTAACATAGATTGATAAATCAAATTATCTTTATTTTGAAATTTCGGTATACAACCTTCAAATACTAAATTTTTTTCTATTTCTTCAAACTTGACATTAGTATATAAATTTAAAGCCATTCCCAAACAATCGAAACCAGGTCCCATATTAGCAGTAGTTGCAGGTACTATTATTTCTATCATAATCTATCACCTAAATTCCTAAAATATTTTTAATTACATTTTTTATTTGGTCTTTTTCACATAAGGTATTATGTAAAATTGCCTTAGTTTCAAGATCACGTATAGGTGATGGTATTGGCATTTTAGTTTCTTTAGAGAGTAATTTAACTAATTCGAAATCTGTAGCATCTTTTGTATCTATTCCTAAAGCATCGCATACACTTCTAGTAAACTTGTATGGACTTGCAGTGGAAGCTATTACAGTTTTAGTATTATCCTTTGTTTTATCTACATAGTTTTTATATACAGAATATGCAACAGCAGTATGAGTGTCCATTACATAATTACTTTCATTGTAAACTTTTTCTATAGCTGAAAGGGTTTTGGATTTGTCTGCATAACCACTGTAGAAGAAATCCATACTATGTCTCATATGATCAGGCAATGTGTAATAGCCTTTCTCATTTAAATCTCCCATCATATTTTTAATTAAGTCTGCATTCTTATCACTTATATCATATAGAAGTCTTTCTAGATTACTAGAAATAATAATATCCATAGATGGTGATATTGTAGGTTTAAGAGTTCTTCGTTTATCGTAGACACCAGTTTCAAAGAAATCATAAAGTACATTGTTTTCATTTGAAGCACAAATTAATTTGTTTACTGGCAAGCCCATTTTCCTACAATAATAAGCTGCTAATATATTTCCAAAATTACCTGTTGGAACAACAATATTTATTTTCTCACCTATATTTAAATCACCAGCCTTTAACATTTGTAAATAAGCATAAAAATAATAAACTGTTTGAGGTATTAATCTACCAATATTTATTGAATTGGCAGAAGAGAAAATATACCCCTTATCTCTAGCAAGCATATTAAATTCATTATCAGCAAATATTTGTTTGACGGCATTTTGAGCATCGTCAAAACATCCTTCTATTGCAATTACAGATGTATTATCTCCTTCTTGAGTTATCATTTGTCTTTTTTGAATTTCACTAACACCTTTTGAAGGATATAATACAATTATTTTAGCACCTTCTATGTCTTTAAAAGCTTCAAGAGCTGCCTTACCCGTATCGCCAGAAGTAGCAGTAAGTATTACTATTTCTGAAGTATTATTATTTTTTTTGCTAGCCCCCATAAGTAAATGTGGTAGCAGTGTAAGAGCCATATCTTTAAAAGCTAGGGTAGGCCCATGAAACAACTCTAAAAAATAAACACCTGCTTTGTTTTCTAAAGGTGCTATATCTGTAGTATCAAATTTACTATCATATGCGCTTTCTATATAATTTAAAATTTCTTCTTGAGAAAACTCTGGAAAGAAATTTTCAATAATTTTACAAGCTAAGTTTTGATAATTTAAATCCATCATTTCCTTTAAGTTATTAATATTATAAAAATGTGTCGGCACATATAGGCCTCCGTCGTCAGCAATGCCTTTAACAAGAGCGTCTATGGAAGAAACATTAATATCCTTGCCCCTTGTACTGTTATAGACTATATCTTTCATGCTATTTCCTCCTAAAAAATTAGATTTTAAAAAGTTTTTTAAAAAAGGTATAATTCTTATGTTGATTCTTGTATATTATATGATATAATGTTTTTCAGATAAAGACAAGTGTTTTTTACTAGAAAACAAAATGGGAGGATGGCTAATAATGGTTAAAGTTGGATTACTTGGTTTAGGAACTGTTGGATTAGGAGTATATGAAATACTTTTAAATAAAAAATCTATGATTGAGGAAGAAACTAAAAAGACAGTGGAAATTACTAAAATATTAGTTAGTGACTTAAATAAAGATAGGGGTTCTACAGTTGAGAGTAAATTATTAACTGATAATCCTTTGGATATAATAGAGGATCCTGATATAGATATAGTAGTTGAATTAATAGGTGGAATAGACCTTGCCCACAAATATATAACAAAGGCATTAGAAAATGGAAAACATGTAGTAACAGCAAATAAAGCTGTTTTATCTGAGGATTTATTAGGCTTGACAAATCTAGCTAAGAAAAACAAAAAAGGGCTTTTATTTGAAGCTAGTGTTGGAGGGGGAACTCCAATAGTTAAACCTTTAAAAGAACTAATTAAAATCAACGAAATTAATGAAATAAAAGGAATAATAAATGGAACAACTAACTTTATCTTGTCAAAGATGACACAAGAGGGTATAGGTTTTGAAGAAGCATTAAGTATAGCTCAAGAGGTAGGTTTTGCAGAGGCAGATCCTACAGATGACATTGAAGGTTACGATCCAGCAAGAAAAATATCTATTTTATCATCTATAGCCTTTGGTTATAATTTAGATTTTAGAGATATCGCTTGTAAAGGGATATCTTCTATTTCAGCTTTCGATATTGATTTTTTTGAAAAACTAGGTTTAGTAGTCAAATTAGTTGCTAGTGCATATTCTAGTGATATAGGCTTTGATGCTTCAATAGAACCTGTATTATTAAGTTCGAATTCAATGATGGCTAATGTAAGCGATGCATACAATATGGTGGTTTTAAAAGGAGATATAGTAGGGGACTTAAAGTTCTATGGTCAAGGTGCTGGAAAAAATCCAACTGCAAATGCAGTTGTTACAGATATTATAGATATAGTAAATGGAGACTTATATCCTATTAATATAGAAAGAAAATCAAGACCAAAAACAATACCTGAAGTATTAAGCAATTATTATTTTAGAATTTCCTTAGAAAATCAAAAAGAATTAGATATTATTGTAG
>CAYLXY010000092.1:0-7081 GCA_964387405.1 uncultured Clostridiaceae bacterium | reverse complement strand
CTATTTTAGCAAATCATAAGATTAGTAGTATATTTTTTGGTGGAGGTACTCCTTCTATATTAGATGAAAAACAAATAACTACAATTATAGAAACAATAAATAGAAATTATAATATAGAAGATGAGGCAGAAGTTTCTATAGAAACTAATCCTGGGACTCTGACCTATAATAAACTAAAAGCATATTATGATAATGGAATAAATCGTTTAAGTATAGGATTACAAAGCTGTGAAAATAAGTTATTAAAAAAATTAGGTAGAATACATAGCTTTGAAGATTATTTGAAAAACTTAGAAGAAGCTAAGAAAGCAGGTTTTTCAAATATAAACACAGATTTAATGTTTTCTCTTCCAAATCAAGAATTAAAGGACTGGGAAAAATGTTTAGAAAAAATAGTATCTTTAAACATAGCTCATATCTCTGCTTATAGTTTAATAGTGGAGGAAGAAACTCTATTTAATACTTGGCTTGAGAACAAAATTATATTACTCCCAGATGAAGAAACACAATTAAGAATGTATCATAATACAATTCAATATTTAAAAGAAAAAAAATATATACATTATGAAATATCTAATTTTGCAAAACTAGGATTTAAGTGCAAACACAACATTATATATTGGAAAAACAAAGAATATATAGGTTTAGGTGCAAGTGCCCATTCTTATTTCAATAAAAAAAGATACAATAATGTAAATGGATTAGAAGAATATATAAATTTATTAAAAACAGATAAAAGACCTATTGAAGAATTCTTAGATATTTCCCTTAATGATGAAATTAGCGAAACTATGTTTTTAGGATTAAGACTAACAGAAGGAGTATCCATTGAAGAATTTACTAAACGATTTAAAATTTCTCCTTTTGAAATATATAAGGATCAAATAAAAAAGTTTACAAGCCAAGGTCTATTAGAATACGATGAAATGCACATTAGACTTACACAAAAGGGTATAGATTTTTCTAATATTGTGTTTTTAGATATGTTATTAGATTAATATTTTTGCAAAAGCTATTGACAAAAATAAAATCTAATGATATTTTATATATACAATGATTAGCACTCAGCAACATAGAGTGCTAACAACAGAGGTGGTATTATGTTGAACGAAAGAAAATTAAAAATACTTCAAGCTATTATCCAAGATTATATTGAAACTGCAGAACCAGTAGGTTCAAGAACACTATCAAAAAAATATGATCTAGGAGTAAGTCCAGCAACTATTAGAAATGAAATGGCAGACTTAGAAGAGTTAGGGTATATTATACAACCTTATACTTCAGCAGGACGTATACCATCAGATAAGGGCTATAGACTATATGTAGATCAATTTATGTCCTTAAAAAAGAAAAAAACTATTAAACAAAATAACTTAGAATTAGATTTGCTTAAAAAAATTGGTGAAATAGAGCAGATACTAAGGTATAGCTCAAAAATATTATCACAATTAACTAACTATACTTCTATTGCTTTAGCACCACAAGTAAAAGAAAGTAGGTTAAGATATATTCAGCTAGCACCAATTGATTATAATCACATTGTAATGGTAATAATTACAGATAGTGGCATAATAAAAAAACCAATAATTAGATTGAACGATCCAATTAATGGAAGTGACATTCAAACCATATCCAATTTTTTAAATGAGAAGCTTCATGGTTTACCTATAAATGATATTGGGCCAGAACTAATTAAAAAATTGAGTAAAGAACTTATACAACATAGTGATATTATTGAAAAAATAATACCTGGAATACTTCAATCATTGGACGAAATTAACAATATTGATATATTTTTAAATGGGGCTATGAACATATTTGATTTACCAGAGTATAATGATATTTTTAAAGCAAAATCATTTTTAGAATTATTAGAAGAAAAACAATTGTTAAGTAGTTTAATTACTTCTTTTGAAGATGAGGGGCTTAACATTTCAATTGGTAGTGAAAATGTATACAAAGAAGTAGAACACTGCAGCTTAGTCACTACTACTTACAAAATAGATGATACAACATTAGGCTGGCTTAGCGTTATAGGGCCTACAAGGATGGATTATTCTACTGTAGTAAATGCCATGGCGCAAATTAGTGAAACTATTATAGAATTACTAAAAAACAGATATAAGTAAAATAATAAGTAGGCTAATAGTGTAGAGTAAAATTACTTACTTTACACTACTATTTATGTAATTAACTTTATCTTAGTTTTTTATTACATAATTACAAGGACAATTAAGGCAGGTGAAATATTATGGAAAAAGTTAATCAGGAAGAAACCCAAGCATTAGAAGAAAATGTAAAGAGTGATAAGTGCAACTTACAAGAAATAATTGACGAATCAGTAGAATCAGAAGATGATTCTATTAGTTTAGAAGAAAAACTAGCAAATAAAACAGCTAAGTACGAAGACGTATTTTGTCAATTTCAAAGATTGCAAGCAGACTTTATAAATTATAAAAACCGTGTAGAAAAAGAAAAAAGTGAAATTTATATTTATGCAAATGAAAAAATTGCACTTGACCTACTAAATATAATAGATAATTTAGAAAGAGCTATAGAATCACAAGAATCAGAAGAATCACAAAATGAATCAAATTGCTTATTAGATGGTGTTAATTTAGTTTATAAACAGTTAATAGACACTTTATCTAAACATGGAATAGAAGAGATTGAAGCATTAGGAAAGCCTTTTGATATGAATTTTCATCATGCAGTAATGCAGGAAGAATCTGATGATGAACCTAATTGTGTTATAGAAGTATTACAAAAAGGTTATATGATTAAAGAAAGAATACTGAGACCAGCTATGGTTAAAGTATCCAAATAAAATTTAAAAATTTATATATTTAAGGAGGAAATTATAATATGGGTAAAATAATAGGAATAGATTTAGGAACTACAAACTCATGTGTTGCAGTATTAGAGGCAGGAGAACCAGTAGTTATTACAAATAGTGAAGGTAATAGAACAACACCATCTGTTGTGGCATTTGGTAAAGATGGAGAAAGAATTGTAGGGGAACCTGCAAAGAGGCAGGCAGTAGTAAATCCAGATAAAACAATTATGTCAATTAAAACTCAAATGGGTTCAGACAAAAAAATAAATATAGATGGGCAAGAATATACACCTCAAGATATTTCTGCAATGATTCTTCAAAAACTAAAATCGGATGCAGAAGCTTACTTAGGTGAAACAGTATCAGATGCAGTAATTACAGTGCCAGCTTATTTTACAGACAGTCAAAGACAAGCAACTCAAGATGCTGGTAGAATTGCAGGGCTTAATGTACAAAGAATTATAAACGAGCCAACAGCTGCATCTTTAGCATATGGACTTGACAAAACAGAAGACCATCAAAAGATATTAGTATATGACTTAGGTGGAGGAACATTTGACGTATCTATATTAGATTTAGGAGATGGAGTATTCGAAGTACTATCAACTAATGGAGATAACCACTTAGGTGGAGATGATTTTGATAAAGTAATAATAGATTACATTGCCGATGATTTTAAGAAAAAAGAAGGCGTAGATTTAAGAGAAGATAGTATGTCTCTGCAAAGACTTAATGAAGCTGCAGAACAGGCTAAAAAAGAGCTTTCAAGCACTATGACAACAAGTGTTAACCTGCCATTTATTACAGCAACTAGTACAGGACCAAAACATCTAAACTTAGATATCACTAGAGCTAAATTTGATGAGTTAACCTCTCATTTAGTAAAAAAGACATTAGAACCTATTAAAAAAGCTATGAGCGATGCAGGTTTATCTGCTGCTGAAATCGATAAAGTAATTTTAGTTGGTGGTTCAACAAGAATACCAGCAGTACAAGAAGCTGTGAAAGGCATAACAAAGAAAGATCCACACAAAGGGGTTAATCCGGATGAGTGTGTTGCATTAGGTGCCTCCATACAAGCAGGAGTACTGACAGGAGAAGTAAAAGATGTTCTTTTATTAGATGTAACTCCATTATCATTAGGAATAGAAACGTTAGGTGGAGTATTTACTCAGCTAATTGAAAGAAATACAACTATACCTACAAGAAAGAGTCAAACTTTCTCTACTGCTGCTGATAATCAACCTGCAGTTGATATTCATGTCCTTCAAGGAGAAAGACAAATGGCAGAAGGTAATGTTACACTTGGTAGATTTGAATTAAGTGGAATACCACCAGCACCAAGAGGAGTTCCTCAAATTGAAGTTGCATTTGATATTGATGCAAATGGTATAGTAAATGTTTCAGCTAAAGATTTAGGTACAGGTAAAGAACAAAAGATAACCATAACAGCATCAAGTAATTTGAGTGATGAAGATATTGAGAAAAAAGTTAAAGAAGCAGAAGAATTTGCAGAAGAAGATAAAAAACGTAAAGAAGCAGTAGAAGCTAAAAACCAAGCTGATTCTTTAATATATCAAACAGAAAAAACATTAACAGAGTTAGAAGGAAAAGTAAGTGCTGAAGATGAAGCAAAAGTAAAGGAAGAAATAGAAAAGTTGAAAAAAGCAGTTGAAAGTGATAATCTAGATGATATTAAGAAATCAACTGAAGATTTAACCAATGCCTTCCATACAATTTCACAACAATTATATGAACAAGAACAAGCACAAGAAGCTGAAGCAGGAGCTCAAGCTGAAGGAAGTGCTGACGATGAAAATATAGTTGATGCGGATTATGAAGTTGTAGATGAAGATGAAGAAACTCCAGAAGATAAAAAAGATTAATAAGTTAAATAAATTTAAGGACACCTTAAGGTGTCCTTAAAATCAGTAATAATAAATATATTTGTATCCGTAAGGTGGTGGAATAGTGAGCAAGCGAGATTATTATGAAGTGCTTGGTGTCAGTAAAGATGCAAGTGAACAAGATATAAAAAAGGCCTATCGTAAAATGGCT
Source organism: uncultured Clostridiaceae bacterium (assembly GCA_964387405.1). Lineage (GTDB taxonomy): Bacteria > Bacillota > Clostridia > Peptostreptococcales > Natronincolaceae > JAAZJW01. Next base: position 2,187 of record CAYLXY010000092.1, on the reverse strand, counting down.
ATGAAATACCATCCAGATAGAAATCCTGACAATAAAGAAGCAGAAGAAAGTTTCAAAGAGGTAAACGAAGCTTATGAAGTATTAAGTTCCCCAGAGAAAAAGCAAAAATATGATCAATTTGGTCATGCAGGTGTAAATGGAAATGGGGCAGGAGGTTTTGGTGGTTTTGGTGGAGGAGGAGCAGGCTTCGAAGACATATTTGGAGATATATTTGATATGTTCGGAGGAGGTGGAGGCTTTTCATCATCTAGAAGAAGAAGTGGTCCGCAAAAAGGTGCAGACTTACAATATGAAGTAACTATTAAATTTGAAGAAGCAGCTTTTGGAGCAGAGAAAGAAATTGAGTTTTACAGAAACGATACTTGTAACACTTGTAGTGGAACAGGAGCAAAGCCAGGAACATCTACTAGTCAATGTAAAAAATGTAGTGGAAGTGGGGAAGTAAGAGTAACCCAAAGAACTCCATTAGGACAAATGGTGCGAGTTCAAACATGTGATCAGTGTGGTGGAAGTGGTAAAATTATAGAAACCCCGTGTGGAACATGTAATGGTAAAGGTACAAGTAGAAAGTTAAGAAAATTAAAAGTAAAGATACCAGCAGGTGTGAATACAGGGTCAGTAATATCTTTACGTGGCGAAGGTGAACCAGGAATTAAGGGTGGACCTAAAGGAGATTTATATGTAGTAATAAATGTACTCCCTCATAAAATATTTGAAAGAGATGGTTATGATATTATTTGTGAAATGCCAATTACATTTGTTCAGGCTGCCTTGGGTGACGAACTAGAAGTTCCTACACTTGAAGGTAAAGTTAAGTATAAAATGGCAGAGGGTACACAAAGTGGTACTGTATTTAGATTAAAATCAAAGGGTATTGTTCATCCGAAGGGATACGGAAAAGGCGATCAATATGTAAGAGTAGTAATAGAAGTGCCTACTAAACTTTCGGATAGTCAAAAAGATATATTAAAGAAATTTGCTTCTGAAAGTGGTGAAGAAATACATCAAAAAAGAAAATCATTTTTTGACAAAGTTAAAGATGTTTTTGGAGTATAATTTATATTTTTACTAAACTAAGAGGGTATAATAAAATTAGGTATATTATTTAGGAGATGAAATCTAATGAAATGGATTGAAGTGTCAATAAAAACTACTACTGGAGCAGTAGAGGCTGTTGCTAATGTCCTCTATGATGCAGGAGTATCTGGAGTTGTAATCGAAGATCCCCATGATATTGTTTTGACAAATAGCGATGAAAACGCTTGGGACTATATAGATGAGTCATTGATCGATTTAGAAGAGGGAGTAACAGTAACAGGATACATTCCAGTGTCTTCGGATATTGTAGAAAAAATAGACATAATTAAACAATCAGTTTCTGTTCTACCTGAATTTGGATTAAATATTGGTACAGGAGAAGTTAGCACTATAGAAGTAAATGAAGAAGATTGGAGTACTTCATGGAAAAAATATTATAAACCAATAAAAATAGGGAATCAAATTGTAATTAAGCCAACTTGGGAAGAGTATAGTCCTATGGAAGATGAAATTATAATTGAAATGGATCCAGGAATGGCTTTTGGTACAGGTACCCATGAAACTACAATAATGTGTGTACAAAAATTAGAAAAATATATCTCCAAAGAACATACTGTTTTTGATATTGGTAGTGGTAGTGGTATTTTATCTATTGTAGCTGCTGAATTAGGTGCTAAAAAAGTTATAGGTGTAGACTTTGATGAAGTTGCAGTTAATGTTGCTAAAGAAAATGCAATAGAAAATAAAGTCAACGATATTGTGGAAATAAAGCATGGTAATCTAATGGATGTAGTTACAGAAAAAGCAGATATAGTTGTAGCAAATATTATAGCAGATGTTATTATACTTTTAAGTAAAGATATAAAGAAATATTTAAAAGACGAGGGATTTTTTATTGCTTCAGGAATTATTTTGGATAAAGTTGAAGAAGTTAAAGAAAATTTACTAGCAAACGGATTAGAAATAGTAGAAGTAGAAACAATGGGTGAATGGTCTGTAATTGTTTCTAAAATAAAAGGGGATTAATATGCATCGTTTTTTTGTTGACGCTTGTCAAATAGACCTTATAGAAAACCGTATTATTATTAAAAATGAAGATGTTAGACATATTTCAAAAGTATTAAGGCTTAAAAAGGATGATGTAATCGA
>CAYLXY010000091.1:0-7138 GCA_964387405.1 uncultured Clostridiaceae bacterium | reverse complement strand
CATTATATTAGCAAATTCCTAAGCTTTCAATGTTTTATTCATAAAATAATACAAAGATCTGAATATTCTATATATTAATTTAAATGGGCTAATTATTTCCATGTTAGAAGAATCTTTGAAGAAGATGAAAATAGCAAAGATTGTTAGAAAGTAACTTTCTATCAAACCCTTGCTATTACCCTATTTTATTGGTGAGGATAATTGGACTTGAACCAACGACCTCTACGATGTCAACGTAGCGCTCTGCCAGCTGAGCTATACCCTCATTAATTTATGTTTTTAAAAATACATTAAATATTACATTCTAACATATAACAAAGTAAATTATATCATCTAAGCCTACTATTTGCAACTATATTAATGGAGTTTTTCATCAATTAAAATACCAAAGAGCCTTATAGCTCTTCGGTATTTTCCTTTAATCCAAAGACAGACCCTACAATTTCTATGGCCTCTTCTTCTTTTTCTTTGTTTACAATCCAAGTTATCTTAATTTCAGAAGTTGTTACCATTTTTATTTCTATATTATTATCTGCCATTAACTCAAATATTTTTGCTGCTACTCCTGAATGAGATCTCATTCCAGACCCAACTACAGAAATTTTAGCTATATCTGAATTAGACTCATAAGATATATTATTATCTTCTCTTTGCCACTTTTTAATAATAGTTTCAGATTTATCTAAATCTTCTTTTGGTATTGTAAAACTTATATTCATTCTATTATTTTCAGTAAGCATTTGAGATATCATATCTACATTAATTTCATCCTTACTAAGCTCTCCAAATAAGCGATGTAAACTTTGAGTAGATGATGGCAAATTCAATACTGTAATTTGAACATCATCCAAAGATGAAGCCATCCCTGTTATAACAGCTTCTTCCATATTTGTCACTCCCCCATCTCCAATGATTGTTCCTCTATTTTGTGAAAATGTAGAAGCAACATATAAAGGTAGTTTATATTTATATGCTAATTCAACAGCTCTATAATGTATAACTCCTGCCCCTAAACTGGCCATTTCCACCATTTCTTCATAATTAATGAATTCTAGTTTTTTAGCCCCTTTTAATTTTCTTGGATCCATAGTATAAATACCATCTACATCAGTGTATATTTCACATTTACCAGCTAGTTTAGCTGCTAATGCTACTGCAGATGTATCACTTCCACCTCTACCTAATGTAGTATAGTCACTATGCTCTGTTATCCCTTGAAAACCAGCTACTACAACAATTTTTCTTTCATTTAATGCTTGAGTAATTTTACTTGTATCTATATCTTTGATTCTTGCTTTCTGATGGATTCCTGTAGTTTGAATATTTAATTGAGGTCCTGTAAATGATACTGCTTCATATCCTTTGGCTATTAATGCCATAGCTAAAAGAGAAATTGTTACTTGTTCCCCTGTAGTTAAAAGCATATCCATTTCTCGCTTATTGGGAGTAGCACAAATTTTGTTAGCTAATTCTAATAGTTTATTTGTAGTATCTCCCATGGCAGAAACAGTTATTACCATTCCAAATCCTTCTTTATGTTTTTCTATAATTTTATCTGCTACTTTTTTTATTTTTTCCGAAGTCGCTACAGATGAACCTCCGTATTTTTGTACAATAATATTCATAATTATTTTTACCTCTTTTTATCTTTTGTAATTGATTTTATTTATCTATCCTATAAATCTACTACTTATGACCTTATAGATTTAATACATCTTTCATTGTATATAAGCCAGCTTCTTTACCCATAATAAATTGGGCTGCTTCTAGTGCTCCCTGTGCGAATACTGATCTATCGTGACCCTCGTGAGCTATCTTAACGGTTTCTAATTCGTTTATGAAGTTTGCTTCATGATAACCAACTATATTACCACCACGAATTGCATGTATACCAATTTCACCTTTTTCTCTTGGACATTGGCCTACTCTACCGTGTTGATGCTTTCTAACTTCCCCTAGGCCTTTTTCTATAGATTCTACAATAGATTTAGCACTTCCAGATGGTGCATCTTTTTTACGATTATGATGATATTCCATAACTTCAATATCAACTTTATCCTTTAATATTGATGCAGCTTGTTCTACTAAAGCAAATACTATGTTCATACCTAAAGACATATTTGTAGCCTTTAGTATTGGTATTTTCTTAGCAGCACTATTTATTTGTTCTAATTGTTCTTTGGTAAATCCTGTTGTCCCAATTACTAAGGGAGTATTTTTCTCTATGCAAAAATTTAATATATCATTTAATACGGACGGATGGGAAAAATCTATTACTACATTGTAATCTTCTTGCAAGACATCTTTAGATATACCCGCATCCATTCCATCGACTGTTTTCCACTTTGAATCTACAGTAGCTAAGTTTTTTATCAACTTTCCCATATGTCCATTTACTCCATAAATTAGTAAATTCATATAATAAAATCCTCCCTATATCTTTATATAATGTTTAATCTTTTCATTTCTTCTAATAATTTAACTCTATTAGGCTCTTCCATAGATGTTAATGGAAGTCTTAATTCATCTTTAATATATCCCATAGCACTTACAGCTGCTTTTATTGGAATTGGATTTACTTCACAAAATAGAAGATTCATAAAATTCTTATAATGAACTTGTAATCTTATGGCTTCTTTAATGTCTCCCTCCATAAATGCCTTACACATTTGCTGGGTTTCTTTTGGAATAGCATTAGCACATACTGAAATTACTCCACTACCTCCACAGGCATAAATAGGAATAATTTGATCATCATTTCCTGAATAAATTTTAAAATCTTCTGGAACTAATCTTTTAATTTCTAATACTTGAGATATATTTCCACTTGCTTCTTTAACTGCAACAATATTTTTAACCTTACTTAAAGCTGCAACAGTTTTTGCGTCTATATTTACCCCTGTTCTTCCTGGAACATTATATAAAATTATAGGTATTTTTGTAGAGTTTGCAATTTTAGTGTAATGTTCAATCAATCCACTTTGAGTACATTTATTATAATATGGAGTAACTACTAATGCTCCATCTGCTCCTAAAGCCTCTGCTCTTTTTGTATAACGTATAGCTGAATCAGTGCAATTTGATCCAGTACCTATTATTACAGGAATTTTACCTGCTACCCTTTTAACTGCTATATTAATAAGTTTTTCTTCTTCTTCTTCTGTTTGTGTAGATGATTCTCCTGTTGTTCCTAATACTATTAAAGCTTGGGTATCATTTTCTAAATGAAAATCTATTAGTTTTTCAAAACTTTCAAAATCAATTTTTCCATCAATAAATGGCGTTACTATTGCTACTCCTGCACCATTAAACATAATTATTACCTCCCTATTATTTAAAACTCTCCATAACTTCTATAATTTGAATTGCGTTTGTAGCAGCTCCCTTTCGAAGATTATCTGCTACTACCCATAAAGATAAGGCTTTTGGGTTAAACAAGTCTTTACGAATTCTTCCTACATAAGTATAGTCAGTATCTGCAGTTTCCAATGGAGTAGGATATTTATTTTCTTGTGGATTATCATCTACTATTATACCGTCCATATCACTTAATATTTGTCGTACACTCTTTACATCTGCTTCTTCTTTAAATTCTAAATATATAGATTCACTATGTCCATAAAATACTGGAACTCTCACAGCAGTTGGATTAACTTTAATAGTATTATCATTTAGAATCTTATGTGTTTCATATACCATTTTTAATTCTTCTTTTGTAAATCCATTTTCATCAAATGTGTCTATGTGAGGAATACAGTTTCCACCTATTTTTCTTGGATATACTTTATTAGGATGATTTTTATCTAATAACTGTTTTTCAAGTTCTTCAATCGCATCATTACCACTACCTGATACTGCTTGGTAAGTAGATACTACAACTTTTTCAATACCATATTTTTTATGAAGTGGTGCAAGTACCATTACCATTTGAGTTGTAGAACAGTTTGGATTAGCTATAATACCCTTATATCCTTTTAAAATATCACCATTAACTTCAGGTACAACTAGCGGTATTCCTTCTGTCATTCTCCAATGAGAAGAGTTGTCTATAACAATATTTCCTGCCTTAGCAGCAATTGGAGCAAATTTTTCTGATGTACTTCCACCTGCAGCAAATAATAAATAATCAAAGTCTTCTTTCATTACTTCCTCTGTCAATAATTCTACTTTTATCTCTTCATTATTGTATACTACCTTTTGTCCTGCAGATCTTTCTGATGCAAAAAGTCTTAATTTTTTTATATTTATATTTTTCTTTTCCACTAGTATTTCAATCATCTTTTGTCCTACAGCACCTGTGCCACCTGCTATACCTATAGTTAAACCCATTTTATTTCCCCCTATGCTTATTGTAATATTGTTTCTTGCTATTATAATATAAAAAAACTCCCAGTAATGTTCTAGGAGTTTTGTTATAATTGAAAAAATTTAAAATTTCTAAGTAAAATTTTTATATTTTACTGTGATTATGTTTTTCAATCAACAAATAGCTCTCCATAGTTTCTTCTATGACAATAGTTTAATTATTCATCAAACTACCAACCACTAATACAAGAGCTTATTAGTAGTTTCGGCACTGTAGCCTTTCTATATCAGTATTGAGTGCTTTCCTCTTAACACCTAATATATACTATTCTTTAGCGCGCCTCTACTCATTGTCAGTATTCAATTTTAATTATAATTACCAGTTTAGCATATAATGGACTACCATGTCAAATTAATTCTTAATTACTTCCATAGTATTCTCTGTAATTGTAAATTGTTACTCTTATTATGTCTAACCCATCATTCTAAATGTATATTAAGAATCCTGAATCTTAATAACCTAAGATCCTTGGCCGATCCTTTTATACTGACCGTCTTAGGATGACTTGTATAATGGGCATTCTGCTATTCTGAATATAAATGAAGAAGCTTTAATTAATGACCTATTTAACAGCATGTCCATTTTTTTAATAATAAAAATCATGTAATCCTATTGTCTTCATATATTTTCTATTATTTTCAATCCAAAAATTAGTAGACTTTCTTGGATTTAAAAAATATAATGCCTTTCCTACAGGTCTTGCACCAGCCAATATTTCTTTTGCAGCCTTAATACTTTCTGCATCAGGCGTATTATGAATGCTACCATCTATAACTGGTGAAAATTGTGTATATCCGTTTTGTTTATCAAAAACTACACCTTTTATAGTATCTGGAAACAAGTGACTATCAGCCCTGTTTATAATAACATTTCCAACTGCAAGCATACCCTTATAAGATTCTCCTTGTGCTTCAGCATGTATTACTCTGCTTAACCAATAAAGGTCCTCGCTTCTCTCATTACCTCTGCTAACTGAATGATTAAAGGAATCACTTACAGTATCCTCTATTTTTAATGTTTGATTTTCATAAATTATATCTGAATTTAAATTATTAAGTTCAATTAAATGATCTACTGTCAAATCAAAATCTTGTGCAATTAAGAATAATGTGTCTCCTTTTTTTGTAGTATAATTTCCTTCTTCAATATTTGATAAGGATTTTTTATTAACATCTTTTTCTTTTGTCTTTGTAAGTTGTACTTTTTCTTTAATCTCAATATTATTATTTTCTAAATTATTTGTTGCTTTCTCTGTCTTATTAATAATATTTGCTGTCTTATTTGTATCTTCTGATTTTTCCTTTATATCTTTTTCTTTTTCATAATTATCTTTATTTTTATCATTATATGTTTTCTTAACAACTTCTTCTCTTTGATCTTCTCGATCTTCTTTATCTCTTTCTATTTGTTTATCTTTTATAATATTAGCTTGAGAAGTGTTAGTTCCAGTATATATCTCTAGTTTTGCTTTGTTTTCATCTATATTTTGTTTTGGACTATCAAAATTAATCATAGATGAGGACACTATAATACTTAACAAAACACCTCCACTGATTAAAGGAATCTTGTATTTTTTCAACATGCCTTTCATTTAAACCACCCTTTCACATCTTATATTAAAAATACTATCACAAACAAATTATGAAAGGGTCATGTAAGTTTTGGTAATTTAATAAAAAACTACTTTACTTCTATCTATATCTTCTAATTTATGACAAGCTGTCATGATCATTGTCTCTTTTAACTCATTGCCTATTTTTTCAGTATATATCCTTACACCTTCTGCTCCACCACCATAGGTAGCTACTGTATAAGGACGACCAATAAGCACAGCATCAGCCCCTAAAGCTAGAGCTTTAAAAATATCTACTCCACTTCTAAAGCCTCCATCTACAAAGATTTTCATCTTTCCCTTTACAACTTGAGCTATTTCTGGCAAAACTTCAATAGTAGCTGGAGTGTGGTCCAAAACTCTCCCACCATGGTTGGATACAACAATGCCATAGGCTCCAGTATCTAATGCTTTTACAGCTCCTTCCACTGTCATAATTCCCTTTAAAATTACTGGTAACTTGGTGGATGAAATTATTTCCTTTAGTTCTTCAATTGATTTTGTAGCAACTGGTTTTCCAAGTAGAGCTAGGGTAACTAATCCTGCAGCATCAATATCCATTGCAACTGCTGGAGCTCCTTTTTCTTCAGCTTTTTTTATTTTTTCTATTATTTCTTCTTTTTTCCAAGGTTTAATAGTAGGTATACCATATCCATCATTATCACCGATTACTTGAAGAGGTAAGTCATAATATTCGTCTTTTACACCATCTCCAGTAAAGCCGATTACTCCTGCATCCTTACATCCTTTTATAATTCCTTTACTGTACTCATAATCATCCAAGGCATCACTATAATTAATAGCTACAGCTCCAACTGGTGCAGCAAATACTGGATATTTAAAGTCCATTCCAAAAAGTTCTATGGATGTATCAATTTCTTTTTCCATTATAATTGTGTCTAAATTAATTTTAAGATCATTTATTTTTTCCCGATTTCTAATAAAGGCTAATCCAGACCCTTTTCCCCCTACTCCAGGCACCTGACCCCTACATACTACACCATTACAATCTTTACACACTTTACATCTTTCATGTATAAGTTCCTTAGCCTTATTTAAAACCTCTTCATAATTCATGTATTCTCCCTCTTTTCATTATTGTTAATAAGTTTATTTATTAATTATATGTCATAGTATTTTTTTATTTTTCTATAATTATA
>CAYLXY010000090.1:0-7162 GCA_964387405.1 uncultured Clostridiaceae bacterium | reverse complement strand
AAAGTTTACCATTAACTGTTTTAATATACAAGTAGTAAATAATTGATAACCATTAAAATTCTATCCATTAATATAGTTTATTAACAAGAATAGGAAGAGCTTTTAAAAGCTCTTCCTATTCTTACTAATCATTTTATTGATCATCTTTTTATAAATTAAATCTTTCTTTTATATCCAAATTACCTTCTATTGAATTTGTCGGACATTTTTCAACACATATAAAACAATTAGTACAATTTTCATAATTAATGAATGCTAAATTGTCTTTAAATTCAATTGTATTTGTTGGACAATTTTTAACACATATCTGACATCCAATACATCCAACAGTACATTTTTGTCTAACTACTTTCCCAGGTTCTTTATTATTACATGTGATAGCAACACTTTGTTTATAAGGAACCCAATCTATTACATTCTTTGGACATACTTCTAAACACAAGCCACAAGAAGTACATTTTTCTGGGTCTATCTTTGCAATTCTTCCTTCTACTATTTCAATTGCATCGAATTGACAAACATCTACGCATGTCCCAAGTCCCAAGCATCCATATTCACAGGATTTACTTCCTCCTTGGACAGCTGCTGCTGCAACACAATCTTGAATTCCTTCATATTCAAACTTTTCCCCACATTTCGTTGTGTCACCAATACAAAGTACTTTAGCAACCTTTTTTTCTTCGCTACTTGCCTCCACACCCATAATATTACATATTTCTTGTGCAACATCTGGTCCTCCAACAGGACAACCATCCGCTTCCATCTCTCCTGCCACAACAGCTTGTGCAAAGCTATCACACCCTGGAACACCACATGCTCCACAGTTTGCACCTGGAAGAACTTCTCTAACAGCAAAAACTCTTTCATCTATTTCAACAGCAAACTTTTTAGATGCATATGCTAAACCTGCACCAAATAATAATCCCATTCCTCCAAGGCTTAATACAGGATCTAATATACTTTTGAAATCCATATAATCACTCCTTTACACCAATCCAGCAAAACCTAAAAATGCCATTGACATTAAGCTTGCAGTAACCAAGGCAATTGGAAATCCTTTAAAGGCCTCTGGAATATTTGATAGTTCTAGACGTTCTCTTATACCAGCAAATAATACAATTGCTAGAGAGAAGCCAACTGCTGATGCTGCTGAATTAACTGTAGTTTCTATAAAACCATACTTTTCTTGAATGTTTAAAATTGCTACTCCTAATACAGCACAGTTAGTAGTGATAAGTGGTAAATATATACCTAATGATTGGTATAAAGTAGGACTACTTTTATGTACAACCATTTCTACAAACTGAACTAGTGTAGCTATTACAAGAATAAAGGTAACTGTTTGCATATATCCTAATCCTAAAGTTTCTAAAACATATGTTTGTACTAACCAAGTAATCATACCCGCTAATGTCATAACAAAAGTAACAGCCATACCCATACCAAAAGCAGTTTCTACTTGTTTAGAAACTCCCAAGAATGGACATATTCCTAATATACGGGATAAAACAAAGTTATTTACTAATATACCACTGACTAATATAATAAATAATGATTGAGCTGACACTAATTACACCTCCTAATTATGCATTTGCTTTTTTGGCCATTGTAAAGCTACCAAAAATAGCTAGTAATACACCTAATACTAAGAAACCACCTGGTGGTTGAGTCATTATTGACATAGGTTGGAAACTACTCCACATAAGAGTTTTTCCAAAAACTGAACCTGTACCAAGTAATTCTCTAATAGAACCTAAAATAGTTAGGCCTAAAGCAAAGCCTAATCCTGATCCTAAGCCATCTATTGCAGAGGCAAAAACTGTGTTTTTGAATGCAAATGCTTCTGCTCTAGCTAAAATAATACAGTTTACAACTATTAATGGTAAGAATATACCTAATGCATCATACAACGGTGTGAAATATGCCTGTACAACCATCTCTGTCATAGTTACAAATGTTGCAATAACAACAATAAATGCTGGGATTCTAATTTCATCAGGTATCAATTTTCTAAGTAAAGAAATAACTATATTAGAAGCAATCAATACAGCTGTTGTTGCAATTCCCATTCCAAAACCATTTGTAGCCGAATTTGTTGTTGCAAGGGCTGGACACATTCCTAATACTTGAACGAATATAGGGTTGTTATAAATAAACCCATCTGCAAATACCTTTCTAATATTCATAAACTCACCTCCGAGACTATAAGTCTACATATTATTTTAATTCACTGTTAAATAAATTTATTGATATATTTACCCCATCGATTGCAGCTTTAGATGAAACTGTTGCCCCTGAAACTGCATCTATATCTGAATCTAATGCAAGATCCTTATCTGCTGAAAGTCCTTCAAATTGGCTTGTGAAGTCTGCTTCTTCAATTCTTGAACCTAAACCAGCAGTCTCCTTGTGTGATGATACTCTAGTTCCGGCAATAGTTCCGTCAATATTAATACCGGTTAACATTATAACATCTCCACCATACCCTGAAGTTTTTGTTTTAACTATGTATCCAGAAGTACTCCCACCTTTGAAGGCTTCATAAGCTTCTTCTACATTGTCTTCATTTAGACCTTCTACCATTGCAAAATCATCAGCATCTGGTAGTATTTCTTCCATGTATACTTTGTTTGCTTCCAAAGCCTTTTCTTGAATAATCTCTTTTGTAATATTATTTGTAAAACTAAGTGCACCTGCTGACACAGCAGTTATTATGAGTAATGTTAAACTTAATTTAACTATATTACGCACGATTACTTCACCTCCCCGAATACTCTAGGGCTTGTATACTTATCAATTAGAGGTGCCGCAATATTCATAAGAAGAATAGAGAAGCCTACTCCTTCTGGATATCCACCGTAAAGTCTAAATACAGAAGTTAAAATTCCGCATCCTAGTCCAAATATAATTCTTCCCTTTGGAGTTACTGGTGCAGATGCATAGTCAGTAGCCATGAAAATTGCTCCTAACATTAAACCTCCTGCTAATAAGTGGTATACCATAAAGTAAACATCAAACTGCCCGAAAATCAAGGTAATTACTGCCACTGTACCAATATATATGGCAGGTATTTGTATAGATATAACTCCCCTATATACTAAATATAATCCACCTATAATTAATAGTATTGCAGACGTCTCCCCTAAGGATCCTCCTGTGTTTCCAATAAACATATCTAATAATTTAGGCGCCTTGTCTGGTACTACTGTAAGTCCTTTTATAAAGCTTAATGGTGTTGCTGTAGTAACTACATCTACTCCTGGTTTAATCCAGCTTGTCATAATTCCAGTATAGGAAACCATTAACATTATTCTCGCTGCCAAAGCAGGGTTCATAAAGTTATGACCTATACCACCAAAGAATTGTTTTACTATTATTATAGCAATTGCAGAACCTAAAACTGGAATCCACCATGGAGCGGAAGCTGGTACGTTAAAAGCAAATAATAATCCTGTTACAACAGCACTCAAATCACTAATAGTTACAGGTTGCTTTCTAGCTTTTTGAAAAATAGCCTCTGCAATAATAGCTGTGAGCACTGATAAAAGTATTATCTTTGCTCCGTTTACTCTAAAATAATATAATGCCCCTAATGTTGCTGGTAATAATGCAATTATTACGTCCAACATTACCTTCTGTATCGTATTTTCAACCCTTATATGGGGTGAAGAAGATACAAATAATTTTCCTTCCATCAATTCTTCCCTCCCATCAATTACTTACTTTGTTGTTTTCTTCTTTCTGCCATAATACTTTGCTTCGCTACTCTAATCGATTGCAGCAAAGGTCTTTTTGATGGACAAATGAATGAACAAGAACCACATTCAATACAGTCTAATGCTCTATACTTCTCTGCTTGATCCATCATGTTCTTTAATGAATATCCACTAATTTGAAGTGGTTGAAGGAAAGCTGGACAAATTTCAACACATTTTCCACAACGTATACATTGTTGTGATTCTGGAAGTTTTGCCTCTTTCTCATCAAATACTAATACACCAGAAGAACCTTTCGTTGTTACAACATCAACTGAATGCTGAGCAAATCCCATCATAGGTCCACCCATAATAATTTTACCAGGAGTTTTAGAATATCCTCCACATTGTTCAATTACTTCTTTAATAGGTACACCTATTTTCATAAGTAAATTTTTTGGATCTGCTATAGCACTGCCTGTAACAGTAGTTATCCTGTCTATTAATGGCATACCTGTTCTTAATGTTACTGCAACCTGTGCTGCTGTTGCAACGTTGTTTACAACTGCCCCTGCATCCATTGGTAGTGAACCCGAAGGCACTTCTCTACCTGTACATGCATAAATCAATTGTTTTTCTGCACCTTGTGGATATTTTACTTGAAGTGCAACAACTTTGATGTTCGGATATGGCTCTGCAGCTTTTTTCATTGATGCAATAGCATCTGGTTTATTACTTTCAATACCTATGTAACCTTTTTCTACCTTCGTTACTTTCATCATAGCTCTCAGTCCATCTACAATATCATCTGGACTTTCTAACATTAAGCGATCATCTGCTGTTAAGTATGGTTCACATTCTGCCCCATTTAATATAAATGTATCTACATTTTTATCTGGGGGTATTGATAGTTTAACATGTGTTGGGAAAGTAGCCCCACCCATACCAACTAATCCTGAATCTTTGATAGCATTAAGAATTTCTTCTCCACTTAATGAATCAATACTTCCTATTGGCTTGATTGAAGGATCTACTTCATTTAAACCATCCGATTCAATCACAATAGCTTTGACCTCTCCACCAATAACATTTGGTATCATAGTAATTTCTTTTACAGTACCTGATACACTTGAATGTACTGGTGCTGATACGAAACCTTGAGGTTCCCCTAGTCTTTGTCCTACAGTAACACGATCTCCCACATTTACTAATGGTTGAGTAGGTGCTCCTATATGCTGCTGTAATGGGATAAATACAATACTTGGTTCAACAGCTTTTTCTATTGGAAGATGCGCTGTTGCTTCTTTGTAGCCGGGGGGATGAATACCACCCCTAAAGGTTAAAGACTTCATTACATATTTCACCCCTTAAGTATTATTTGATTATAGTCCTATGAAATTATTTTGTAATACTAAACCTACATATTACTCTATATGTTAATAATTAATTAATATATAAGCATAATATTGTAAACTGAATACACTTAAGTCTTGCAAAATATGTAGAATAGCATAAACAGTTTTAATATTATTTAATTCTATGTAGATTTTTATTATTTCAAAGTCTATAATCATTGATTTATTGTTACAAGATAATTATTCTACACTACTATATTAGTATAAAATCTAACATTTAACAAGGACTTATAAGATAATCTTTTTTATGTTTTTTTATTTCTATTTCTGTTTTCCTCCTATTTTACTAGTAATATCGTCATTTTTCAACCTTTTACTCTATTTACTATATTCTCTAAAACTTATACTTTTAACAAATCAAATTTTTATTTTTGAATCATATCTATAGTTTTAAATAAACTATCATAAAAATAATTTTGAACTTTATGTAAACTTCCTCCCTCTTCCATTAACTTTAAAGATTGGCTAATGTTTTTTTTGTGATCTTCAACCATCTCTTTTATGTCACTATTACTAGCAAAACCTTCTGGTAGTTTTGTATTATTAATTTTTTCAGTTATTTGCCCTAAAATCTTATTATGATTTTCTAATATTTCTTTATATTCATCTACTTGTATTTCTCCATTGATAGATTTACATAATTTGTTTGAACTTTTATCTAGTAGCTCCAAAAGTAAGTTTATATTTTCTATAACTTCTCTACTACCATCATTCTCCTCCTTTATATAATGAACTTGTCTTTCTGGTATATGAATTTGCCCCATATACGCATCTTCATATATCTCTTTCACTTTTCCCATTTTTTCTTCTATATCTTCCCTTTCAGTTGATACATATGTATAAATTTTATATGTATCATCTAATTTATATGTAGTGTGAGGTAAGTTATGATTACTTAATTCTTCAATTAATAATTCTATGTTTTTATTGTTTGATATACTAGCTACCTGTATCATGTATAGGGATATAGAATCTAATTTAATTGCTTCCCTATCCAATTCTTTTTCTACAACTTCTTGTGTAGTTTCTTTTACTATCTTTGGATTCTCTTTTTTCTCATTATCTTCTTTAAAAACAATATCAGTTTGTGGTTTTAATATATCTTCAGTATTAATTGTAGGTACAATCCACCACTTAGTAATCCTTGATCCTATTGCTACTGCTACTATAGGAAGTATAAGTAAAAATAATATAGCTATTGTTTTATTTACCCTCTTCTGTCTTTTTCGTATACCAATTCTAGATCTTTTCAAAATATTCCCCCCTATATAAATTCATATTTTTTTTATTAATAGATTGTCCCTTTTTAAATTTCTATTTTAAGTTAATATATATTTTTAACTTAATAGACTCTCATCTATTGAATACTTGTCTTATTATATATATAATAAGATTATAAAATTATTCCTTTAAGGGGGAAAGTTTATGTTTAAAGATATGGTTAATCAAATTTTTTACGAAAATATAGCTTCTATTCAAAATAATATCCCAGTAAAACTAAATATACCTAGTTTAAATAATCCATCTTTTAATAAAATTTTAAATGAAGAAGTTTACTTAAATAAAAATTTAAATAAGATTGATGATTATAAAAATGATAATAAATCTTATAATCTAAATAAAATAATCAAAGAAGCATCTTCTAAGTTTAATATCTCAGAAGCCCTTATTAAGTCTGTTATTCAAACAGAATCTAATTTTAATCCAAACACTAAATCATCTGCTGGTGCTATGGGATTAATGCAACTTATGCCATTAACTGCAAAATATCTTGGTGTAAGTAATGTATGGGATCCTAAGCAAAATATAGAAGGCGGAACAAAATACTTAAGAGAACTGATGAATAAATATAAGGGAAATACAGAGCTGGCTTTAGCAGCATATAATGCAGGACCTGGCAATGTGGATAAATATAAAGGAGTACCTCCTTTTAAAGAAACGCAAAATTATGTAAACAAAGTCCTAAGTAATGTGTCTAAATTTAACAATTTATAAATAAAAAAATAAAAAAGTATCTCTATTTTAAAATAGAGATACTTTTTTATTTATAAT
>CAYLXY010000089.1:0-7230 GCA_964387405.1 uncultured Clostridiaceae bacterium | reverse complement strand
TAGTATAAATCATTATAAAAAAGATATATAAAAAAGATATATAAAAAGAGAGGTGAAGGTATAGGCGCCGAAAAATAAGGGTTATTATAGCTATAGTTATGAAATGAGAACGATAATTACAAGACGTATATTATCGATTCTGGTATTTATATTTATCGTAAGAAAATATCATAAAGATATTAGGAGGATATATTGGGATATATTAGGAGGATATAGATGAATAAAATTAAAAGATCTACCCTTATAAAAGCTTTGATTGTAGTACTAGCCATACTATTATTTGTTTTTGTTAAGCCATTAAGCACTGGATTAAAAAACATGACAGTCGCATTTAAAGATGTAGAGTCGGTAAAGGAATATATTAGATCCTTTGGAGTTTGGGCAGTAGTAATTTCTTTTATGATGATGATTTTACAATCTGTTGCTGCACCTATACCTGCATTTTTTGTAACTTTTGCAAATGCAGCGATTTGGGGATGGTGGAAAGGCGCTATACTATCTTGGACAAGTGCTATGGTTGGTGCAGCTTTATGTTTTGGAATTTCTAGACTTTATGGAAGAGGAGTTGCTGAGAAATTTGCTAGTAAGATGGCCCTTGACGAAGTGGAGGTTTTTTTTGAAAAATACGGAAAGAACACTATATTTGTAGCTAGACTTCTACCCTTTGTACCATTTGATCCTATGAGTTATGCAGCAGGACTAACACCCATGAAATTTGGTGGATTTTTATTAGCTACAGGTTTAGGTCAATTACCAGCAACTATTATTTATTCCTATGCATCAGCAAAAACAAGTGATCCATCTACATTTATAAATGGATTATTGATTTTATTTGGAGTTAGTGCCTTAGTATATACAGTAAGGATGATTTGGATGGATAAGAATAAAGAATCTGCAAAATAAAAACTATGTAGGGGTTGCTTGAAAATAAAGTAACCCTTCTATTTTTATAATTTATTATTAGGGTTATTAAAATAGAATTAATTTGATTACCATAATAAAAAAGGTGGAAAATATGAAAATATCAGATAAAACAATGAAATTAATAATTGAAGAGGAAGAAAAGTGCATAGGCTGTAAACAGTGCATGAAAGGTTGTCCTATGTTAGATAAGTTTTGTGATTCTCCAAAGGAATTACTAGGTGAACTTGTCTCTACTATGGACTTTGAATATTCCATGCCTTACTCATGTATGTTATGTGATTACTGTACGAAAGTATGTCCAAAATCAGTAAGTCTAAAAAGCTTATTTTTACAGTTACGACGAGATACTGTAGACATATATAATAGTAAACTTCCAAAGGAACTAAATACTAAAGGAATAGATTTACATCAAAAGCTTAGCTTCTCTAATCTATTTACTTCCGAGATTCAAAATTTACAATCGGATACTATATTTTTTCCAGGGTGTGCCCTTCTTTCCGGGAACCTGAGAATGGTAGAAAACACATATAATTATCTTAGGGATAAAATATCAGGCATAGGTATATATACAAAATGTTGTGGCAATCCAACTGCTTCCATGGGTAAAGATGAGAAGTTTAAAGAATATTATTCAATTATTGATAGAGAATTAAAGGAAAATGGTATTAAAAAAATAATCACGGGATGTTCAAATTGTTTTGTTACTTTGGGAAATAATAGTAAAGATATAGAAGTGATCTCCCTATGGGAAGTGCTAGCTAATATAGGGATTCCAGAGGAAAAAATAAATATGGGCGTAAATAGAGAAATAAAATTTACAATTCACGACCCTTGCCCTACTAGGGATGAGGATATAATTCATAGCTCTATAAGAAAAATAGTTGATGATTTAGGATTTAAGGTGGAGGAAATGAAATTTAACAAAGGGCGAACTCTTTGTTGTGGAGCAGGAGCTATGGTATCGATAACTCAGGAGCACATAGCCAAACCCCATACTGTAAGAAGGGCTCAGGAAGCAAAAACAGAATATATTATAACTTATTGTCAAGAATGTGTTGAGTCCATGCGAAAAGGTGGTAAGAGTTCCTACCATATATTAGATTTACTATTTAATGAAAAATTTGAAAATATGGAGCAAAGAAATCAAGGCTTAATTACTAAATGGATTAATAGATATAAAGGAAAGAATATTGGAAAGTAAGAATCTCAATAAAAATTATATTAAACAAAGGTGTTTTAGGTAGAAAAATTCTAATATTAGGAGCATTATCCATAGTTATAAAAAAAATCAATAATGAAATTAGTATTATAGATATTAACTATTTGCCACTTGCTTAAGTTTATAATATTATAGATTACGAGATAGAAATGTATCAAAATTAATGGAGGGATGGGAATGTCAAAGAACAAATTATTAAAACTAGCTTCTATTCTACTGATATTATCAATGTTTTTAGTAGGGTGTGGACAAGCAGAGGAAGAGGTAGTAGCTAATCCGATGAACTACTTACCAATTGAGGACTTACAAGCTTCAATTAATCAAGGGTCAGACCAGTATATTATGCTTGATGTAAGGAAGGTTGAAGATCATAATGAAGGTCATATAAAAGGAGCTTATATGGCAGATATTGATGCTGCTGCTAAAGGTGGAGATGATGCAGCAGGAACAGCTAGTTTGAAAAAAGCTCTTTTAGAAGCAACAGGTAGTGAGACTGGAAGACAAGGCGATAAATATGTATTGCTTTGCTATTCAGGGAAAACCTACGCACAGAAAGGAACAGATCTTTTAATAGAAATGGGAGTAGGAAAAGATCAGATATATACTTTAGAAGGTGGTACAAAAGCTTGGGCGGAAGGCGGAAGTGAATATACAGATTTAATAGAATAAAAACTTAAAATGGCTATTCACTTAAATTTAAGTGAATAGCCATTTAATAAGTAAAGGAAAAGTTATTTTGATGTTGAAGTGAATTATGAAAATAAGAGGGGAATTTAATGAAAACTAGAGCCATAATTTTCTTTACAAGAATTCCTAAAATAGGAAGTATAAAAACAAGATTAGAACCCTTTTTAACTAAAGAGCTATGTGTGGAGTTGCAAACAGCTTTTATAAAGGATATTTACAAGAATATAAAAAGTATGGATATAGATATAATTATTAGTTATTCGCAAAATGGAGATTTAGATATATTGAAAGATATTGTAGATAAAGATGTAAAGTTTATTAAACAAGAAGGTAAAGATATAGGAGAAAAGATGCATAATGCTATAAGTACTTCTTTAAAGTTTTACAAAGAGCTAGTTCTTATAGGAAGTGATCTTCCCTTATTGAATAAGGAAGATATAGAGCTAGCCTTTACTATTCTTAAAGTAAAGGATTTAGTGATTTCACCAACCTATGATGGAGGATATTATTTAATTGGAATGAAGAAGGAGTATCCAGATATATTTAAATTAAAATATAGCACAAGCACAGTATTTGAAGAGACTATAGATAGAATAAAAAATTCTAATATATCTTATGGAAAAGGAAATATTCAATTAGATATAGATGATAAAGGAGATTTTTTAAGATTATATAAAATATTAAAAGAAGATGACAGTATTTCTTGTGACAATACAAGAAATATAGTTAATAAAGTTATGGAAAAGTGTGATAAGAATGAATAGACTTAGTTTAGATAACTTAAAAAAAGACAAGGATTTTTTAGAGAGATTTGGTATAGAAGATGAGGAAGAGTTTTCTATTTTAGGTCAGGGAGAATATAATATTAATTATACTTTCAATTCAAAAGCTTATAATAAAAAGTTAGTACTTAGAATAGCAACAGATAGTCAGATGAATTTAAATAACCAAATTAGATATGAGTACCAAGCTTTAAAATTACTAAATAAAACTAATAGAACTCCCAAAGCTATTTATTATGATGATAGAAAAGAATTATTACCTTATGGTTTCTTAGTTATGGAATATCTTCCGGGAAGGCACTTGGACTATAAAAAAGATTTAAAATTTGCAACAGAAGCTCTAGCAGATATTCATAATGAACCTGTAGCAGTAACTAATAATCTACTAAAACCAGAAAATCCAATAGAAGCCATCTATGAAGAATGTTTGCAGATGTTTGACAAATACAAACAATCAAAATATATGGATATAAACACTAAAGAAAAAATAGAGTACCTATTAGAAAAAGGAAAAAATATAAAGACTGTAGATATAGGAAATAGAGCTATAATAAATACAGAGTTAAACTCAGGAAATTTCCTTATAAACGGAGAGAATAAAAGCAACTACATAGTAGACTGGGAGAAACCTTTATATGGATATCCAGCACAGGATTTAGGCCATTTTTTAACGCCTACAACAACATTTTGGAAAACAGATATTATTTTATCTAAAGAAGAAATCACTTTTTTTATAAAGGAGTATTGTAAAAAATCCAAACAATACAAAGATGAAAGTCAGCTTTGGAATTCTGTAAAGAATTATCTATCTATGAATTGTCTAAGAGGCATAACTTGGTGTGCTATGGCCTATGTAGAGTATCAAGATCCAGACAAGCTTATATCCAATGAGTATACCTATAAGAAAATTAAATCCTATTTGTCTATAGAGTTTTTAGACATGATAAAGGAAGAGTATTTAAATGAATATTAAATTTGACAAGAAAATTTCAATTATTATTCCAGTATATAATGAAGCTCTTACAATAAATAAATTAATAGATAATTTAAAGCAGTTTAAAGATCATTGCGAAATTATATTTGTAGATGGTGGAAGTACTGATGGAACCAATAGAATAATTGAAGAAAAACATAGAATTGTATACTCTCCTAAAAAAGGTCGATCTAATCAAATGAACTATGGAGCCACACTAGCAAAGGGAGATATACTTTTATTTTTGCATGCAGATAGTTTTTTGTCTAGTGATGCTCTTACTCAAATCTACAGAATAATTTATAAGGGCTATAAAGTTGGTTGTTTTAAAATAAGATTTAATAGTAGAAGTATTCTTATGAGAATATGTGGCTTTATGTCTAACTTAAGAGTTAGACTAAGAAATATAGCCTTTGGAGATCAAGGAATATTTATAAATAGAAGTTATTTCTATGAATTAGGAGGATTTGCCCAGATACCTCTTATGGAAGACTATCAATTGTCAATGGATATAAAAGCTGATGGAGAAAAAATAGCACTAGCAAAAACAACAATTGAAACCTCAGAAAGACGGTTTATAAAAAAAGGCAGACTTAGAACAATGGCAAAAATGCAAAGACTACAATATATGTATAGAAAAGGAGAAGATATTGTAGTAATTGCAAATCTATATAAATAGGGAAGGGGCATACTATGGTTAGAAAAATAATAATAGATTGCGATAATACTTTTTCTGTAGATGGATGCGATATAGATGATGGTCTTGCAATCATATATGCTTTAGCTCAAAAAGATACAGAAGTCTTAGGAATAAATACAACATTTGGAAATAACAAAGTAGATATTGTATACCCAAATACAATTTCCTTTATGAAAAATATTGGATATTCACAAATTCCAGTTTATAAAGGTTCCGAGGATTCTTATAAAGATAATGAAGCTGCAAAATTTCTAGTGGATATGGCAGATAAATATACTGGAGAATTATCTATACTGGCAACAGGTTCTTTAACAAATTTATACCATGCTTGGCAAATAGATAATACTTTTTATGAAAAAATAAAAGATATTTCCTTAATGGGTGGAATAACTGAACCATTAATAATAAACAATAAAATTTTAAATGAATTAAATTTTTCATGTAATTATAAAGCAGCCCTTAATGTATTAGAATATGGAAAAAATATTATAATAGCTACAGGAAATACTTGTTTAGACGGATTTTTTACTAGAGAAAGATTTAATAAGCTAAAAGAGGGAAATGATTTTGAAAAATGGCTCTTTGCAAAGTGTGAATATTGGTTTGATAGAGAGCAAAAAGTCTTTGAAAATAAAGGAATATATATTTGGGACATATTATCTGCAGCAGCACTTTTAAATCCACATTTATTTATAGAAAACACTATAGATATTGCTCCAGATGATGAAAGTATGAAAAAAGGCTTGCTACTTGGAAAAGGAAAGATGAGAAAAGTTATTATACCAAAAATAAAAGATATAGATGAATATATAGAACATGTATATAAGCAATATAAGATTTTTGGAGAAAAACACTAATTTAAAACTTAAAAATAAGCTTATTATTCAGGTATGAAAATAAGCTTATTTTTGTCTAATTCTATATTAACTCTATCTCCCGTTCTAATGTCTACATAGTCTGGGACAATACTTTCTAATTTCAAATTGCTACTAGTATTATTTAGTTTAAGTAAATAATTATGTCCTTGGTAGACTTTATCCATTACTATAAAATTACTATTATTATCTTTATTTACTTTTACTGCTAATGGCCTTATAAGGCATTTATACCTTCCATTTTCTTTATCTACACTGGAGCTAAAGAAATTACTAATAAATTTATTATTCATTACTTCTCCATCAATATATATTCCTTCTGAAAAATAGTCAGCTACTATAGTACTTACAGGACTTTTAAATATATTCTCTGGAGTATCATATTGCTCTATATGACCATTATGCATAAAAGCTATTCTATCTGACATAGTAAGGGCTTCCTCTTGGTCATGGGTAACAAGTATGGTGGTTATCTTATATTCTCTTTGCAGCTTTAAGACTAGCTCTCTCATATCTTTTCTCAAATTAATATCAAGGCTTGAAAAGGGTTCATCTAAAAGCAATACTATGGGCTTTGCAGCAAGTGCACGGGCTAAGGCAACTCTTTGCATTTGTCCACCAGACATTTTATTAACATGCCTATCTTCATAGCCTTCTAATTTAACTTTCTTAAGCAACTCTATTGCTTCTTTCCTACATTCACTTTTATTAATACCAAGCATTTTTAGGGGAAAACTTATATTTTCTGCAACTGTCATATGAGGAAATAGTCTAAAATCTTGGAAAACAATAACAGCCTTTCTTTTGTAAGCTGGTATTTTATCTACTATATTTCCACCTAATAAGACTGAGCCTTCATTTTGATTTATTATGCCTGCTATTGTTTTCAACATAGTGCTTTTTCCACATCCTGAAGCACCTAAAAGTGAGATAAACTCTCCATTTTCAACTTTTAAATTTATAGATTTTAGTATTTTTTTATTAGATAATGTTACAGATATATTTTTTAGTTCTAATTCCAATTATATTCCACCAACCTTATTTTGATATGATAATCTTTTTATAATTCT
>CAYLXY010000088.1:0-7295 GCA_964387405.1 uncultured Clostridiaceae bacterium | reverse complement strand
ATTATTAATATTGATGATTTTCATGGAAAAACTATAATAGAAGAAATTAAAAATCTAAAAACACCCTTATTAACATTTGGAATTAAAGAAAAAGCAGATATATATGGGACTAATATAGATATGGATATTAAAGGTGTGCGTTTTGATATTAATGTATTAAATGATAAGATTTCTGTTGATGTTAAAATACCAGGTATATTCACTGTTTATAATATAATGGCAGCAGTAGCAATCTCTTATAGTCTAGGTATTTCATTAGATGATATAAATAAAGCATTGAACAATATGGATGGTATACCAGGACGTTTTCAAGTTATTAAAGAAATAAAAGACTTTGCTGTAATAGTAGATTATGCTCATACTCCAGATGCACTAGAAAATATACTTAAATCAGCTAAAGTATTTGCAAAAAAACGAATAATAACAGTTTTCGGATCTGGTGGAGATAGAGATAAAAGCAAAAGGTCTATAATGGGAGAAATATCTGCCAAACTTAGTGACTATACTATAATAACTTCTGATAATCCAAGAACAGAAGAACCATTAAGTATAATGAAAATGATAGAAGAGGGTGTAATTCAAATAACTAATCAATATAATATGATTGAAGATAGGAAAACTGCTATACAATATGCTATTAAAATGGCCACCAATGATGATATAATAATCATTGCAGGAAAAGGCCATGAATCAACACAAATAATAGCTGGCAAAATATTACCATTTAATGACTATAAAATAGCATTACAAGTAGCTAGGGAGGAAAAATTAATATGATTAAACAAAATATAATCACCATTGCGAGGGCATGTAATGGTGTTATAATTAATAAGGGTGAAATAGACATAGTTAGTAAAATATCTATAGACACTCGTACTATAGAAAATGATAGCCTTTTTATTCCTTTAGTAGGAGAAAATTTTGATGGCCATACATTTATTGATGATGCAATAAAAAAAGGAGCTACTACTGTATTAGTTGAAGAAGGCAAGTTAGGAAATATAACTAATGCATATGGCATAAATATTATACGAGTAAAAAACACTTTAGAGGCCTTAAAACAAATAGCGTATTATTATAAAAATTTATTTGATATCCCATTTATAGGGGTAACAGGTAGTGTAGGGAAAACAACAACTAAGGATTTAATAGCAGGAGTTTTATCTGGAAAACACAATGTACATAAAAATATTGGCAATTTTAATAATGAAATCGGATTACCTCTTACATTATTTAACTTAGAAACTCATCATGATATTTCTGTACTAGAAATGGGCATGTCTTCTTATGGTGAAATATTAGATTTAGTAAATATCGTAGATCCTAATGTAGCTGTAATAACAAATATAGGACTTTCTCATATAGAATATTTTGATAGCAAAGAAAATATCATGAAAGCAAAACTGGAAATTACAGCTAATTTAGGCAAAGAAGATTATTTATTGGTAAATGGAGACGATGAATATTTAAAAGATATTATTAGAGAAAATAGAGCTTATAATATTATTTTTTATGGTTTATCTTCAAATAATGACTTTTATCCTATAAATGTTATAGATTTAGGAGAAGAAGGAAGCAGCATTATGATAAATATAAATAATAAGCCCAGACAATTTAAAATAAAACAGCTTGGCTTACATAATGTATATAATGGATTAGTAGCAATATGGATTGGTATAAAATACGGACTAAGTTCAGAAGAAATACAAAATGGATTAAATAGTTTTGAACCATCTAAGATGAGATTAGAAATAATAAATAAAAATAATATCAAAATTATTAATGATTCATACAATGCAAGTCCAGACTCTATGAAAGCAGCTATAGATGTTTTAGCAAATATAGAATGTAATAGAAAAATTGCAGTCTTAGGTAATATGTATGAAATGGGTAGTTTTGCTGAAGAGGGCCACAGAAGTGTGGGAGAACATATAGCTAATAAAAAAATTGATTTGCTAATTGCTGTTGGAGAAAAGGCAGAATGGATAGCCCTAGAAGCTAAGAAAAAAGGATTAAAAGAAGAAAATATATTTATAGTTCTTACCAATGAAGATGCAATTAATACTTTAGAGCAAAATATACAGCATAACGATGCTATATTAATAAAAGGCTCTAGATCTATGGTTATGGAGGAAATTGCAAGTTTTTTACAAGAGAGGAGCTAATTAAATGACCTTAGAAAGTAGACAGATTATATATACAATTATTATAGGCTTTTTTATTACACTGGCTTTAGGGCCACTAATAATTCCTTTTTTAAAAAAGCTTAAAGTAGGTCAAACTATAAGGGAAGATGGACCCAAAAGTCATTTACAAAAAAATGGTACACCTACCATGGGTGGTGTTATAATAATTATATCAGTAATCATTACTTCCTTTACATCTGGATTAATGAATAAAGATTTACTGGTTGCACTAGGTGCTACTTTAGCTTTTGGGCTAATTGGATTTATTGATGATTTTATAATGATAGTATTAAAAAGATCATTAGGATTAAGAGCATACCAAAAACTAGGTTTACAAATTATTGTAGCAGTTTTTTTAGCAGTCTATCAGTCTAATATTTCTATTATGGGAACTAAAGTAATAGTACCTTTTATTAAAGGTAGTTTTACTCTAGGTTCTATCGTAATACCTCAATATTTAGATTTAGGAATCTTATATATACCTTTTATAGCATTCGTTGTAGTAGCTACTGTAAATAGTGTAAATCTAACCGATGGTCTAGATGGATTAGCTTCAGGAGTAACTCTTATTATTGCCGCATTTTTTGCATTATTAGCCATGAATTGGGGATATACTAGTTTAGCTGTTTTTTCTGCAGCAGTAGCAGGTGCATGTTTAGGTTTTTTAAGATTCAACTCACATCCGGCTCAAGTGTTTATGGGAGATACAGGTTCCTTAGCCTTAGGTGGAGCAATTTCAGCAGTTGCTATACTGATGAATCTTGCTTTGGTTATACCTATAGTTGGCGGTATATATTTTGCAGAATCTGTATCAGTTATTTTACAGGTAGTTTCATATAAATTAACTAAAAAACGTATATTTAAAATGAGCCCACTACATCATCATTATGAACTTAGTGGATGGGCAGAAAGCAAAATAGTAGTTGTGTTTTGGATAATCACCGTTGTTTTATGCTTAATAGGGATATTGGCTTTAAATTAAGAAAGTTGGTGCATCAATGAATCTAAAGAACAAAAAGGTATTAGTTATTGGATTAGCTGTTACTGGTATACCCTTAGTAAAGATTTTATGCGATTTAGGTGCCAATGTAATTGTAAATGATCTAAAAGAAGAGAAAGATTTAAAAAATAGCATAAATGAACTATCAAATTTAAATGTAGACTATATATTAGGAAGTCATCCACAAAACTTAGAATCACTAGGACATATTGATTTAACAGTGGTTTCACCAGGAATACCATTAGACATAGCTTTTATAGAAGAAATAAAAAACAAAGGAATAGAAATTATTGGAGAAATAGAATTAGCATATAGATTATCAAAAGGGCATATTGTAGCTATTACAGGCACTAATGGCAAAACAACTACAACTGCCTTAGTTGGGGAAATTTTTAAAAATGCAGGGAGAACCACATATGTAGTTGGCAATATTGGTCTAGCATTTATATGTAAAGCCCTACAAACAAAAGAGGAAGATGTAATTATACTAGAAGCTAGCAGCTTTCAATTAGAAAGTATAGTAGATTTTCATCCAGAAGTGGGAGTATTTCTTAACCTAACTCCTGATCATTTGAATCGTCATAAAACAATGAATAATTATAAAATGGCAAAACTTAATTTATTTAAGAATCAAAACAAAGATGATATTGCAATAATAAACTATGATGATTTACAATTAAGAGAGTTGGCTAAAAATTTAAAAGGAAATGTAATATATTTCAGTAGAAAAGAAGATTTAAAACAAGGTATTTTTATTGAAAATGAAAAA
This sequence comes from uncultured Clostridiaceae bacterium, assembly GCA_964387405.1. Classification (GTDB taxonomy): domain Bacteria; phylum Bacillota; class Clostridia; order Peptostreptococcales; family Natronincolaceae; genus JAAZJW01. Next base: position 3,340 of record CAYLXY010000088.1, on the reverse strand, counting down.
ATAGTATTTATAAAGGATGGAAATAAAAAAGAAATTATATCAATAGATGAAGTATTTATTCCAGGTAAACATAATTTAGAAAATGCATTAGCTGCCACGGCTATTTCTATTGCAATGAATGTGGATATAAAATATATTATACATACATTAAAAACTTTTCAAGGAGTAGCTCACAGGGTTGAAGCTGTTGATATTATAAATGGAGTAAAGTTTGTTAATGACTCTAAGGCTACAAATTCTGATGCAGCTATTAAAGCAATAGAAGCAATAGAAGCTCCTATTTTATTATTAGCAGGGGGATTGGATAAAGGAACAGAATTTGATGAGTTCATAAATGCTTTTAATGGAAAAATAAAGCATTTATTTGTATATGGGGAGACAGCAGATAAACTTTATCAAACAGCTAATAGATTAAACTTTAACTCTGTAAGCAAAATGAAAGATCTAGAAGAAGCTGTTAATAATGCCTATGAAATATCTTCCAGTGGAGACACAGTATTGCTTTCTCCTGCATGTGCCAGTTGGGATATGTATGAAAATTTTGAACTAAGAGGGCAACACTTTAAGGATATTATAAGAAGGTTAAGGAGGTAGACTATGGCAAGAAAGCAACCCCAAGATTATATATTACTCCTTGTAGTAGGGGTCTTAGTTATTATTGGGATTATAATGGTTTTTAGTTCCAGTTACTCCTATACATTGGCAAAGAATAATGATGGTTATCATTATCTAAAGAGAGTGCTTTTATGGGCAACTGTTGGAAGCTTTGCCATGATGTTTTTCTCTAGAATAAACTACAGATACTGGTCTAGACATGCAAACCTTATATTTATAGTAAGTATAATATTGCTAATTTTAGTATTAACCCCTTTAGGAATTACAAGAAATAATGCAACAAGATGGCTTGGTGTAGGTGAAAGTCTTACTTTTATGCCTTCCGATGTTGCTAAAATGGCTTTAATAATATTCATATCTACAAGTATTAGTCGCAAAAAACATAGGATGGAGAGCTTTACACAGGGTCTATTACCCTATTTATTTATCATGGCTTTATTCTTTCTATTAATTTTTAAACAGCCAGATTTTAGTACTGCCTTTGTAGTAGTTGTTATGATTTTTGCAATGGTATTTGTAGGTGGTATGAAGCTTTCGCATTTTTTAGCTTTAGCTGCAACAGGGGCGGCCGGATTATCTGCAATGATTGTTATGATATTTCTTACGGGAAAAGATTATAAGGCAAAAAGAATAACAGCCTTTTTAGATCCATGGAAAGATGCATCAGATACAGGTTATCAAGTTATACAGTCTTTACTGGCCTTAGGAACAGGTGGTATCTTTGGTAGGGGTCTTGGAAGAAGTGTTCAAAAACATTTTTATTTACCAGAGCCACAAAACGATTTTATATTTGCAATTATAGGTGAAGAATTAGGATTTATTGGTGGAACCATTGTTATACTTTTATTTGCTATTTTAATATGGCGAGGAGTAAGGATTGCCATAAATGCACCTGATATACTTGGCTGTACCATGGCTACAGGTATAATTACTATGATAGCTATACAAGTTATGATAAATATTGCAGTTGCAACATCTTCCATGCCTGTTACAGGGATGGGTCTCCCTTTCATAAGCTATGGAGGAAGCTCTTTAGTTGTTTTCATGGCCTCTATAGGAATATTGCTAAATATATCTAAACATACTGGCTTAGATAGGAGTTGAAAATATGAGAGTTATTTTAAGTGGTGGAGGTACGGGAGGACATATTTATCCTGCAATATCTATTGCTAATAAGATTAGGAAAAAGCATCCAAATGCAGAAATATTATTTATAGGCACAGAAAAAGGCATGGAAAGTAATATAGTACCTAGAGAAGGTTATCCAATAGAATTTATTAGTGTAAGTTATTTAAAAAGAAAGCTTTCCTTACATAACATTAAAAGTGGAGTAATGCTTTTTAAGGGAATATTTGAAGCAAGAAAAATAATAAAAGATTTTAAACCAGACATAGTTATAGGTACAGGTGGATTTGTATGTGGACCTGTTCTTTATATGGCATCTAAACTTAAAATAAAAACAATAATACATGAGCAAAATGTATTTCCAGGTCTTACTAATCGTATATTAGATAGATATGTAGATAGAATTGTTCTTAGCTTTAAAGAAGCAGAAAAATATTTTAAAAGCAAAAATAAATTAGTAGTAACAGGTAACCCTATAAGATCCGATTTTTTTACTATTAGAGAAGAAGAAGCCAGGGCAAGATATAATACAAAGCTCAATAAACCCCTTGTACTTGTTGTAGGTGGAAGTGGTGGCGCTTTTAAAATAAACAATGCTGTAGTAGATATGTTAAAGAAATATAAACCAGAAAAATTTAAAGTTATTTTGGTTACTGGCAAAAGATTGTATGAAAAAACTATGGAAAACGTTGAAAAACAAGATTTATTAGAAAATCATGAAATAGTACCCTATATTAATGACATGCCTTACGCTTTAAAGGCCTGTAATTTGATTGTATGCAGTGCAGGGGCCATTACCATTGCAGAAGTCACTGCTGTTGGTAAAGCTGCCATATTAATCCCTAAGGCCTATACAGCAGACAACCATCAACAATACAATGCAAATGCTATGGCAAATAAAGGAGCAGCTTTAGTTATTACTGAAAACGAACTAAATGGCAAGGTATTAAATGAAAAAATTGAAGAAATATTAGCTGATAGCCAAACTTTAAAGTCCATGGAAGTTGCAAGTAAAAATGAGTCAATCGTTGATGCTGTAGATCGTATATACAAAGAAATAGAAAGATTATTAGATTTATAAAAATATTAATATAAGCACACCTTCAGAGTTTAAGCATATTATGTTTATATATTTGTTTTTGGATACATATTATGCATATTAAAAAATTATTCTGAATAAATACTTATTATTTCTGGAGGTGGGCAATAGTGAGTAAACTCATTATTAAAGGTGGAAATACAATTAGTGGAGAAATTAGAGTAGGTGGTGCAAAAAATTCTGTATTACCAATTTTAGCAGCAACAGTATTAAATGGTGGTATTAATATTATACACGATATACCTAAATTATTAGATGTGGATATTATGGAAAAAATACTAACATCACTAGGTTGTTCAGTAAAAAGAGAAAATGGAACTATTATTGTAGATTCTAGACAATTGACAAATTATGAAATACCAGAGGATTTAGTTAGAGAGATGAGATCATCAATTATTTTTTTAGGAGCAATGCTATCAAGATATGGTAAAGTTAAAGTAAGTTATCCAGGTGGCTAAGTTAGCTTGTTGGTACATATAAATTTAACAAAAAAGTATTAGT
>CAYLXY010000087.1:0-7381 GCA_964387405.1 uncultured Clostridiaceae bacterium | reverse complement strand
TAAATCCAACTTTTAGATAAGATACAGTATCTCCAAATACTTCTTTTGCATGTAGATAACTTGCCCCCGCTGTTATAATCCCAATCTTTTTGTCATTCCACTCGATTTTATTTAAGTCTGTAGTATTTGAGAATTCTCTTAGTCTTGGGATTCTTACCTCTTCCATTTCAGCATGTTTGACTCTGGCATTTGCTGGAACCATTATGTATTTTCTTATGTCTTTTACATATTCTTTTATTGGATATTCTACTCTTTCTTCTAACTCTACTGCCCCTTTACTATGACAAACTCTAGTTGTTACCTTAAATAAGACTGGCGTATCAAACTCTTCTGAAATATCGAAGGCTTGTTTCATAAAGTCCTTACACTCTTGTGAGTCTGAAGGCTCCATCATTGCAACTTTTGCATGTGGTGCCACAAGTCTATTATCCTGCTCATTTTGTGAACTATGCATTCCTGGCTCATCAGCAGTAATAACTACTAATCCTCCATTTACTCCCTCATATGCTATTGTATAAAGCGGGTCTGCAGCTACATTAAGCCCAACATGTTTCATTGCAACCATAGCTCTTGCCCCTGCTATAGAGGCTCCAGCTGCTACTTCTAATGCCACTTTCTCATTTGTCGACCATTCTGAATATATTTCTTCATATGTGGAAACATTTTCTAGGATTTCAGTACTAGGCGTTCCCGGATATGCAGTTGCAACATGACAGCCTGCTTCATATGCACCTCTAGCTATTGCTTCATTTCCTGTCATAAGCTTTTTCATTAAATCACTCCTTTTTTAAAATCTTCAAATCTTCTCTTAAGATCTAATGCTATAAGTCCTTCCATAGCTAATAATTCTGATTTTTTTTCTATAGGATAATAATTTTATTGATGCTATGAAAAGGACTCACTTTAAATCCATCCTGTTAAAGCTTAGAACTAGTCATTTATCACATATTTACTATTGTGTCTCCTTTGATGTTGATAAGGCTGCTAAAGCAAGAGATAAGAACTTCTCCTCAGCACTTGAACCACGAGATGTAAGTATTATAGGAACCCTTGCCCCTACTATAATTCCGGCCATCTTTCCATTGGCAGAATAGATTAAAGATTTGCCTAATACATTGCCTACTGTTATATTAGGGACTATCAAGGCATCTACATCACCTGTTACTTCACTTTCATAGCCTTTTATCATAGCAGATTCCTTATTCATTGCCAAATCATAAGATATTGGACCTTCAATGATGCAGTTTTCTATTTCTCCGTTAAGATACATCTGTTTTAAACTGTCTGCATCTACTGATTCAGGCATTTTTGGATTAATTGTTTCAACAGCTGCTAACACTCCAATCTTTGGTTTTTGATAGCCCAAGTTTCTCAGAGTTTCTACCGTATTAATTATGATTTCCTTCTTTTGTTCTAACGTTGGATACATAACCATTCCACCATCTGTTACAACTAAAAGCTTGTGGTAAGTAGGTATTTCTACAATTACAAAGTGAGACATTAACCTACCTTGACCCAAACCCTTTTCTTTATCTACTACTGCCTTTAAAAGGTCTGCAGTTTGAATACCCCCCTTCATAAGAAAGTCTGCCTTATTCTCCCTTACTAACTCCACTGCTTTATAAGCGGCTTTTTTATGATCTGGCTGATCAAATATTTCATATTCACCTGTTGCCTTAAGTTCTTTTAACATTTCTCTTATCTTAACTTCATCCCCAACTAAGATCGGCTTTACAATTCCTTCTTTTTCTGCATGTAATACAGCTTCTAAAGAATGGTGATCTTCTGCAGCCACCAAAACTACTGTTTGCCTAGTTGGTGATTTTTTAACTTTTTCTATTATCTGATCAAATTTACTTATAGTCAATATTAAACCTCCTATCCCAATTTATATGCACTGGTATTTAATACTAGATGCTTTATATTGCTTCTTCCCTATCATTTCCTTGCAATTATTAGGCGAAATTATATCCCAACTTGAATGCTTTAGTATTAAGCTCTTCAAATTTCCCTTTTCCTTTTTTATTAAACATATCATTCATACCTGAAACTCCCTCTTCTTCAGAAAAATCTCCAGTGACTTTAGCAATAATGCCAGCCATGATGATATTGGCACCTTTTGCATGCCCCATTTCCATAGCCATTTCAGAACTAGGTATTGATATTACTGTGATATCATCCCTTACATCAGTATCACAAGTCACAGTTGTGCTGTCTACAATAACCGTCCCACCTGGTGCTACAATACCTACGAACTTCTGAAAAGATGGGTTGTTCATAGCCAAAAGTATATCTGGTTCTTCTTGAGAAGGATTATAAATCATACCTTGCCCAAATTTAACTGTACAGTTTGCAGTCCCGCCTCTCATGGCTGCACCATATTGTGGAATCCATGTAGCATTCATTTTTTTTGATACAGCAATTTGAGATATGACAAGACCTGTAGTTAGTACACCTTGTCCTCCTAATCCAGCAAATACCACTTCTTTCATATCTATTTAACCTCCCTTTTCTTTAGTTCCCCTAGAGGAAAGTACTCAAGTAGCTCTTCATTTATTCTTGTAAATGAATCAAGAGCTGTCATTCCCCAGTTAGTAGGGCATGGTGATACAACCTCAATAAGAGAATAGCCCTCATTGTTCATTTGTGCTTTAAATCCATTCATTATATATGTCTTTAACTTGTTAACATAGGCAGGAGTCGTAACAGTTCCTCTAGCAACATAAGCAACATTTGGGAATGAACTCGCTACTAGTTCAGGAAATTTCATTGGCATGCCTGTTGTTATACAATCTCTACCATGTGGGGAGGTCGCTGTTATTTGCCCTGGCAAAGTAGTAGAACTCATCTGTCCACCAGTCATACCGTAATTAGTATTGTTTACTGTGATAACAGTAATATTTTCATTTCTATATGCAGCACTGACACTCTCTCCAATACCAATGCTATATGCATCACCATCACCTTGATAAGAGACTACTAAGGTATCAGGATTACATCTTTTTAAGCCTGTAGAAACCGCTGCGCCTCTACCGTGTAAACTATCTATTTTATCCATTTCAATCGATGCACCCATTAGTGAGTAACAACCTACACCTATACTAAGAATAGAATTCTTCTGCAATCCTAATTCCTCAATACATTCTGCAATAATTCTTACTACTACCCCATGCCCACAGCCTGGACAGTAAGATATTTGCTTGGTAACCATTTCAGGTATTTTTTTTGCTACAGCCATTTAATAAACCTCCTTAATTTCACCATTTTTAATCTTAATGAAATCTTCTTTAATAGTCTTCATAGTTGGGATACCATATCCGTAAGTCATACAATATACAGGCTTACTACATTGCTTTGTTTTCTTTAATGCTAATGCTATATCATCTACCATCTGGCCTGTAGAGTTTTCTTCAATAGAAATATATCCTTTAACTTCAGGGTTTACATTATCGAAGGCTTTGTCAGGGTAAGGCCATAATGAAATCGGTCTAATGTATCCCACTTTATAACCCTCTTCACGAAGCTGTAATACTGTTCCAATAACTGATCTTCCAGCCATTCCATAAGCTACAAACACATATTCGGCATCTTCTACAAATTTTGACTCCCATAACTGTTCATTTTCTTTAATATCTAAATACTTAGCTTTATTATGAATACCTTCACTCCTTCTATCTCTAAATAAAGGAGAAACTCTCTCATGTGAGAATGTACCATCTATAGCTCCAAATCTTCTTTCTACAGTTTTCATCTCTGGAAAACCACATGGCTCCATCATTTGCCCCAGTGCTGCTTCTGTATGAAGTATTACTCCCATACCATACTTATCTCCTAGGTCAAATGCAAGACCTATAAGCTCGACAGCCTCTGGCAGACTGTAGGGTGATAAAACAAAGTTTCTGTAGTCTCCACTACCTCCACCTCTTGTATCTCTAAGATAATCAGACTGGCCTGTAAGAAGTGTTCCTAATCCGTCTCCAAATCTGACTACATTGATTGCAACAAATGGCAGATCATTATCTGCACAATGGCTAATAGCTTCTTGTTTTAAGGTCATTCCAACACTTGATGATGCGGTTAAACATCTAACGCCTGAAGCTGCTGCACCAAATATCATGTTCATTGATGCACCTTCACTCTCTCCCTGGATGAATACGCCTCCGACTTCTTCCATTCTTGTTGAAAGGTATTCCATAATCTCAGTTGATGGTGTTATAGGATAACCTGCATAAAATCTAGCTCCAGCCCTTATGGCTGCTTCTGCAAAAGCGTGATTGCCTTTAATCATATCTTCCATATTATTTACCTCCTTTTTCCTTATCTCCTAAAATTTCAAATACCCAATCTGGACACATTGTGTAACAAATTCCGCATCCTATACAAAGATCATCGTCAACAACAACTGGACGATATCCTGTTATACTTAGCTCTTCTTTAAATGAAATTGCTTTTGTAGGGCAAGCATTAATACAGATCCCGCATTGCTTACATCTTTCTTCTCTGACTTTAACTTTCATTATTCTTATACCTCCATTTTTAATTCATTTCACTTAGTTATAATTATATTTTCTTTAATAGATTATTTTGTTTAGCTAGTTAGTTTTTTAATACTTTGTTAATCCTCTTTATTCTTTTATAATAAACATCTTTATATTCTTAAGCATGGCAAAACTCTTATTCTATATAAGTCTTCACCTCTTCCTGGCCATTAAGGACTCTTAATATACCGTGAGCAAGTGCTTCTAATTCATTCTCTCCTGCAATAACCTCAACCGGAGCTATAAATGAAACACGTTCTTTAATCCAATCTGTCATCATTACCGAATATGCAATGCCTCCTGTCAAAATGATTGCATCCACATCACCTTTTAATACTGTAGAAAGTTCACCAATCGCTTTAGCAATTTGATAGGCCATTGCTTCATACACTAGGGCAGCTTCTTCGTTACCTTCTTCAATCATTTTTTCAACTTCACGGGCATCAACTGTACCAAGATAGCCTGTCAATCCACCATTACCTCTAAGCATTTTCTTCATTGCTTTTTTATCATACTGTCCACTGTAACAAAGGTCGATTAGTTTATTGCAAGGAACACGACCTGAACGTTCTGGTGAAAATGGACCTTCATCATCAGAGACTAAATCTGTCATTGACCCCTTTTCATGTACGCTGACTGATACACCTCCACCAAGATGTGCAACAATCAGATTCATCTCTTCATACTTTTTACCAATCTTGTCTGCATACTTATGTGCCATGGCTCTTGAATTCAAAGCATGAGACAAGCTTGCTCTTTCTATAATCGGCATACCAGATATTTTAGCAATAGGGGTTAATTCATCAACTGCTACTGAGTCATATATAAAAGCATCTATCCCTAGTTTTTCTGCAATTTCATAAGCTATAATTGCACCAAGATTTGAAGCGTGTTCAACAATTGGTCTATTCTTTAAGCGATCTATCATCAAGTCATTAACTTTGTATGCTCCTGATTTAACAGGTGGCAGCAATCCACCTCGTCCTACTATAGCATCTAAGGACTCTAGCGAAATATCATTTGCCTTCAAAAAATCTAAGATGACGTTCTTTCTGAAATCAAACTGGTCCTGAATATGTTCAAACTTTTGAATTTCAGCAACTGGATGATCTAATGTTTCGGTAATCACAAGCTGTTCATCATTATATACTGCAAGCTTTGTCGATGTAGAACCTGGATTAATCGTTAATATTTTTTTCATTTACAACCTCCTCATATACCATATTTAAAAGCATTATTAGTTAAGCATTTCAAGCATAGTTTTTTTTATTACAATTATTCACCTCCCTGCAAAAGTTGAAAACAATTAAAAAAGTATATATTAGCAAATTGTTAAATCATTTTTTAAGTATTGTCTGACTGTTTCTTCTTTGCTACTGTCAAAATCAATCCAAGTGCAATTGATAACATAGCAGCTGCGAGGACACGATACTGGCCTGGCAACAAGAAAGTCAAGGTATGTGCTGGAATCCAGAAAAATGGTACTGTTTTCATAACAACAAAACTCACAAAACTTGCAGTATCAATTCGCTGAACAACTTTGGTAATTGAGATGTTCTTAACGCCTTCATGTCGCATATCCAAATATGTATCAGTAATTCTGTGTGTATACATGAAAGTTGGTCCAAATGTTATATTCATTAAAGTAGCTGTAAAAAAAGCAAATGAAAATGCACTACCTTTAAAAGGTAAAACTCCTATTTCTTGCAATTCCAGAACTCCTGTTGCATAAATCGTGAATATCATTGTAATAAGTGCACCTAAAACACCCCAAACTAGCGCACGAAGAAAGAAATAACTAGGAAACTCCCATTCTCCTGTTCCCACACGTCTAGCCAATAGCTCTCCCATAGTGGCTAAAACTGAAAACTTCAAGAACCCTCCAATTAACTTATATGTATCCGTAAAAGCAATAAATGCCTCCCGTGTACTTGGTATTGCCAATATTAAACAGAAGCCCAGGAATAACCCTCCCCAGATAAAATCACCCTTTTTCATTATCTCTCCCCTTATAATCAAATTTGCTTTGCTGTAAAACTCTGTAATGTCTTTTGCTACCTTTATTTATATTACACTGGAAAACGTTCCCTCTTTTAATATATAAAGCATAGGTTTTTTAGCTGCCTTACCTATAAACACACTCCACAAGTCCATCCAAGTTAAAACATATCCTATTATCGCACTAAATATATTATATCATATTGAGTGTCATGAATATATTTCTATAAAAACTTCGCTATAAGTATCTTGGAAATCTTCATATTCGTATTTTAAACAAGAATAGGGTTTTAAGGAAAAGCTCGCTAACATGGTTTGATTATCTAATAATTTAAAAGCTAAACTTTGAAAATTTGAAACTCAAAATATATTTTATTTCAATAGATTAAATCATTTAATTACTGTGTTTACAATTTTGCCCACTTCAGTAAATAGGTGTACCATAGTATTGAAAACCGTGCCTTTGCAAGAACATAAAAATGCTTCTATGTAAAGCTTAATTGATTTTTGTTCAGATTGCAATAGTAATATTCATAAGTTGTCAGTAAATTTTGAAATGATAAAAAATTAACAAAAAAACACTTGTAATCTTCAAGTGTTTTTTTGTTTTTAATATTAATTACGAAGTATTAATACACTATATTTAGAGCGAAGTATAAAACCTCATCTTTAAAACGGTGCAAAATTTTGGTCAGCCCACCACTCTTCTCTATAAATCTCGTATTGCTCAGTAAATTGGTCTAGATGTACTTTCTCCCACTTAATAAGCAAGTCATATAATTGTCTAGCTTCTTCTAATTTTGTAGATTCTTTTGCTTTTTTATAAAAATCTACAGAGTCTTTCT
>CAYLXY010000086.1:0-7559 GCA_964387405.1 uncultured Clostridiaceae bacterium | reverse complement strand
TATTAGTTTAATAACTATATTTAAATTAAGTTTTTATTTACTGTAATAATTTTTTTGAAAGTAAAATTCTATCACTTTCTCTTAGATTTTCCAATATTTCTGCTACAGTATTAGTCTTTAATTTGTTTAAAACATCTATTACTAATTGTTCTTCTGTAAATATAATATCTTCAAATTCATTTAAAGTATGTCTTTCATATACCTGATTTCTTCTCAACATAGTTTCAATCATTTTTGTTAAGTCTTCAATATTGGTTTTTTGGTATATATTAGCTAATTCACTTATTTTTTCATCATAGTCTTTGTAAATAGCAATTCCTTTCATTATTGTAGAAGGAGTATCTAATTTATTTTTTTGCAAAGCTTCTAAATAATTAATTTCAGTAAACAAATCCGAAATAAATTCTTTATTATCATCGTCTTCGTAATCAATTTTAGATAAAATTCTAGATGATTTATTTAATGTTAATCCTTTAAATATAAGAGCTAACTCTTCTGAGTTATATTTTGTAAAGTCTCCTAGTTCAGCTACTGCATCTTCTACAGCTTTGTTTTCATATATAGAAACTAGTTCTAAAGTTTTTTCTTGTTGGTTAAGAAGCTCTTCTGATTTTTTCTCTATTTCTCTTAATGCTTCTTTTGGAAGTCTAAATTCTATTTTTCTTTTTAAATCCATATCTAAGTAAAATAAATATTTGGCAGCTTGATCTGGTTTTAGCTTTTCAAATAAATCAACTAATTCATCTGTTGTTATTTCGTTACTAGCATATGTTCTTTCTATTTCATGTATAGATTTAGGAAGATCTAAAGATGTATAATACTTTTGTAAATTGTTTATTTTTTCTTCGTTATTAATATTCATCTCATTTAAAATTCTTTTAATTGGATCTTTTTCATTGAACTTTAAGGTTTTTAGTTTTTCATTAACTTTTTTCATTTTAATTGGATCTTCTTTGCCCATAGAGTCTAATAAATATTTAAATAATTCATCATCTTCCCCTTTTACAATTAGTAATTTGTCAACAATGCGATCTTCGTCGAAATCTATATAATATTTAGCAATATCATCTTTAGTTTTTTCTTTTTCTTTCTTTGTAGGAAGTAACTGAAAATAAGTTCCTGTCTTTCCAGGTAAGCCTGATAAAATATTATTTGCATTATCTTGAAATGTTTCGTTAGTAAAATACATAGCCATCATAATTATAAGTGGCAGGGAAATAAATGATATAAGTACTATTGATAAAGTTTTAATGAAAGATCTGTCTTTGTATTCTTCACCTACAGCCATAATTTCCCCCTTATCTAACTGTTGCTCTGTAGCATACAATTTCATCTGTTAAAGCATGTTCTTTTTTAAGTTCATTATATTTATGTTCTTCATAGTCTTTTTCTTTTAATTTTTCAAATACTTTTTTCTCTTTAGATGCTTCTATTAAATCTTTTCTTCTATCCTCTGCTTCTATTTCAGTTTGTTCAACTATATCTGATTGTTTATCTATTATGTTTTGCATTAAATCTAAATTGTGGGATAGATTTCTAAGGACACTAACTTTAACAGTTTCTTTTGTTTTTTCATTCCAATTATTAATTAAATCTTCTTTTTTGTCACATAACTTATCTAGTTCATTTTGCTCTGCTGCTAGTTTTTGCATTGAAATTCCAAGTTTGTTTTTTTTCTCATCTTCAATTTTTTCTTTAGTATTTAATATAGTATCAAATCTAAAAGTAAAATTTCCCATTATAGCCCTCCTAATTTATTATTTCTTTCATAAGATTAAGAGCTTCGTCAAAAGTACTTTTTTCTTGCATATCTTGTTGTAGAAATTCATTTATAAGATCAATTTTACTTATGGATTCATCAATTTTTTTATTTGTACCTTCAATATAGGCACCTATATTAATTAAGTCTTCAGAACTATTATATACAGATAATAACTCCTTAATTTGATTAGATAATTGTACATGTTCTTGATTAACTACATTTGGCATTACCCTACTAACACTTCCTAATATATCTATGGCAGGATAATGATTTCTGTTAGCAATTTTTCTGGATAAAACAATATGTCCATCTAATATTCCACGTACAGTATCTGCTATAGGTTCATTCATATCGTCTCCATCTACCAATACAGTGTATAATCCTGTTATGGAGCCTTTTTCGGAAGTTCCAGATCTTTCTAGCAACTTAGGCAAAACAGAGAAAACTGAAGGGGTATACCCTCTAGTTACAGGGGGTTCTCCTATAGCTAGACCAATCTCTCTTTGAGCCATAGAAAACCTGGTTAAAGAGTCCATCATTAATATTACATTTTTTCCTTGATCTCTGAAATATTCCGCTATGGCTGTAGTTAGTAATGCACCCTTCATTCGAATAAGAGCAGGTTGATCTGATGTAGCTACTACTAATACAGATCTTTTTAATCCTTCTTCTTGTAAGTCGTTTTCTATAAATTCTTTAACTTCCCTACCACGTTCTCCTATAAGGCCTATAACATTTATATCTGCCTGTGTGTTTCTTGCTATCATTCCAAGTAATGTACTCTTTCCTACACCACTACCTGCGAATATACCAATCCTTTGTCCATTACCACAAGTTAACAGTCCATCAATTGCTTTAACTCCTAAGGGTAAGGGTTCTTCTATTTTAGTACGAAGTAATGGATTTGGTGGAGATGACATAACAGGGTAAGTTTTATTACTATTTAAAGGACCTTTACCATCTATAGGTTTACCAAGGCCATCTAAAACACGTCCAAGAAGTGTATCTCCAACATTTACACGTAAAGTAGTACCTAGGGCCTCAACCTTACTACCTGGACCTATTCCTTCCATTTCTCCTAGGGGCATTAGAAGAACTTTCTTTTCTCTAAAGCCAACTACTTCTGCCATTATAGGCTGAGAACCTTTTAGTGTATATATATTACATATTTCACCTATTTGTACAGCAGGTCCTATGGATTCAATTGTTAACCCTATAACTTGCGACACATAACCTGTATATTTTATTAAATCTAATTTCACAAGTGAGTCTTCATACTTTTTTAATGAAATAGTTTGCATTATATCACTCGCCTTTTAAAATATCATAAAACATTTGTTCAATTTGTCTAATTTGGGTTTTTAGACTTGCATCAACAGTACCTGAAATTGTTTCAATAATAATGCTACCATCGTCAAGTGCTGGATCTTTTTTCACTTCTATATTATCTATTCCTTCTGTCATCATATATATTTTATTTTTTGATGAATCAACTATTTCATAATCATTTGTACTGACACGTACAATTAGACTATCTGTATATGTACATTTTTCTATACCACTTTCTACAAGGTTTAATAACAATTTATGATCTTTTTCTAACTCATAGTTTAGAACTTTTTTAACAGAAGAAATTACAAGTTCTATTATTTCTTTTTCTAGTTTTTTAGCTACTATTTTTTTTTCAGCTAGAGTATCTTGTTTTATTTTTTTAGCATCTTTAATCAAATTATCAACTGAGTTTAATCCTAGCTCTTTACCTTCTTCTATACCTTTATTGTATCCTTCTAATCTTGCATTTTCTAAAATTTGATTACTTTCGCTATAAGCTTCCGAAATTATGGACTCTTGTTCTTTTTCTGTTCTACTAATTATTTCATCGCTTTTTTCTTTTGCAGATTTTATAATGCTTTCAGCTTTTGCTTCAGCTTCTTTAATAATCGTCTGTGGATCTTTACTAATTTTTGCATCAGATTGAGATTTTTCTTTGTTTGCAGCAATCTTATTACTATTGGATTTTATTATTTGACTACTTTTAAGTTTAATAAGCTTTTCTTCACCCAAAGTAATTTCATCCCATTTATAAACCTTAGACAATTATTTCGTCACCTCCACCACGTGAAATAATTATTTCACCTGCCTCTTCTAATGTTCTAATAACATTAACTATCTTTTGTTGTGCTTCCTCTACATCTCTTAATCTAATAGGGCCCATATATTCCATATCTTCTTTAATCATCTCTGCCATACGTTTAGACATGTTTACATAAATTACATCTGCAACTTCCTCTGTTGCTCCCTTTAATGCTATTGCTAATTCCTTATTATCAATTTCTCTAATAAACCTTTGAATAGATGTGCTATCCAGACCCATAATATCTTCAAACACAAACATTCTTTTTCTAATTTCCTCAGCTAATTCTACATCATCAATTTCCAATGTATCCATAATATTTTTCTCTGTTCCCCTATCAACAGAATTCAGTATATCAACAATAGATTGTATACCTCCTGCTGCTGTATAGTCTTGGTTTACTAATGATGATAGTTTGCTTTCCAATACAGTCTCTACCTCCCTAATTACTTCTGGTGAAGTTCTATCCATAGTAGCTATCCTTTGAGCCACTTCAGACTGTTTATCTTCTGGTAAAGCAGACAGTATTTGAGCTGATTGTGCAGAAGATAAGTAAACAAGTATTAATGCTATTGTTTGTGGGTGTTCATTTTGAATAAAATTGAGTAATTGACTGGGATCAGCTTTTCTTGCAAAATCAAAAGGTCTAACTTGCAAAGAGGCTGTTAGCTTATTAATAATATCCATAGCCTTTTGAGATCCTAGGGCTTTTTCTAATACATCCTTCGCATAATTTATACCACCTTCGGAAATATATTCCTGGGCTAAGCATATTTCATAAAATTCTTCTAAAACCTTATCCTTTTCTTCTGCTGAAACTCTTTGCATATTTGCAATTTCTAATGTTAGTTCTTCTATTTCATCATCATTTAAATGTTTAAAAATCTGCGCAGAATATTCTGGTCCTAAACTGATGAGTAATATTGCTGCTTTTGTTCTACCGGAAACACTTTCTCTAGATGTCTTGCGTACCATACCTTCACCTCTGATCTTCATTCAGCCAATTTTTTAAGAGTTGTGCAACAGCATCTGGTTTTTTATTAACAAGTTTTTCAATCTGTTGTTTAGCATGTGAGCCAGCTTGTTCTAAGTTTATTTCTTCCATAGGCTCAGGTATTACCATTTCGTCTTCAACTTCTATAGGTTCTTCTTCTGGTTCTTTTCTTCTCCTTACTACTATATATGTAGCTCCTAATATTGTAGCTAATACAATTGCTATTACCCATGGTAGCCACGATGGCAATCCACTTGCTATAGGTTCATCTGTTAATAAATCTCTAGTATCGTTGAACTGTTGAACCCCTACTTGTACTACCTTTGTATCTAGTCCAGCTGCTGCAGATATTATATTTGTTAGCTCTTCTTTTTCATCAACAGTTAAATCTCCATCTTCTAGAGAAGTACTATTTAAAAATACTGCTACTGTAACATCCTTCACTTGACCCTGAGCCTTGACTATTTTTTTATACAATTCATTAATTTCATAATTAATAGTTTTGCTTGCTTCAGAGTATGTTGAGTTTTCTTCATCACCTTCTACGTTTTGTGCCACTCCATCTTCTGTATTTGTATCAGTACCTGGTACTGCACCACTAGCACTATTTATTACGTTTTTACTTAAGTCTTCCATACTTCTTGGTATGCCTGTAGTCTCATCTTCAATTGGTGGAGCAAATTCTTTTATTTCAGTTACTTCACTATCAAAATCTAATTTAACATTAGCCATAACAACTACATTTCCATCGCCATAGACACTGGATAAAAAACTAGTAATACTCCGTTCAAGCTCATTTTTTACATTTTGTTGTAGAGACATATTATTATCAGAATTGAAAACACCTAAATCTTGCTTAGGATTTTCATTGAGTACACTACCATCGTTTCCATGTATTGTTACATTTTCAGGTAAAAGACCTTCTATAGCATTTGAAACTAAAATAGCAATACCATTTATACTCTTACTATCTAAATTGGCATTGCCTCTTGTTTTTAATGTTACTGATGCTTTAGCTATACTATCATTATCCTTAAGAACAAAACCAGTTTTTTCAGGTATAGCTAATGACACTTCAGCTTTTTCTATTCCATCCATTTCTTCTATTATACTAGCTAAATAATTTTGATGAGCATACAAATAACGTTTAGCTCTTTCTTCACTGGTCATCATAAATGAATTTCCAGAAAGTGCATCTTCAACAGAAAATTTGGGAGAAGGTAATCCCTGTGTAGCTACTGCAATTTGTGCTTTCTTTTCATCTTTTTTACTAACTAAAACACTTCCACTACTTCGACCTGTTTTAGCTTTTATATTATTTGACTCTAAGGTATCTATAATTTGACCTGTTTATTGTGGTTCAAGATTACTATATAATTCTATGTATTCTGGCCTTGTAAAATAATAAATTAGTCCTGTTAATGCTAAGATAACCAAGGCTGTTGCTGAAAATATTATAATCTTTTGTTTTTTATCGAATTTTTGAAAATACTCATTTAATTGATTTCTCACCTGGCTTAAGGATTCTGACATTAGCTCACCTCTTTTCTGCTACGATTAAATCTGCATTCTCATTATTTCTTTATATGCATCCAACACTTTATTTCGAATTTGCATAGTTAATTGAAGAGCAATATCAGCTTTTTTACTTGCAATCATAGCTTCATGTATATTTTCTAATTCACCTGTTGCTATCTTTAAGTCATACTCTTTTTCTTTTTTTTCAAGAATATTTACATTTTCTATAGAATCTTTTAGAAATGTAGAAAATGACACTGTGTTTTCTAATGAGTTTTCAGATAACGTTTTTGTTAAGCCAGGCTTCATTCTAATAATATTACTAATATTGTTGACTTCCATTTTCAGTATCTCCTTTATTTACCTATTTCCAAAGCTTTAAGAGCCATACTTTTTGCTCCATTTACCGCAGTAATATTCGCCTCATAAGCTCTTGTTGCAGAAATCAAGTTTGCCATTTCTGATATTATATTTACATTTGACATTAATACATATCCACTTTCATCTGCATCAGGATGACCTGGATCATAAACTTTTTTATGTGGAGAAGAATCCTCTTGGATAGAACTTACTTCAACCCCTGTTAGGTTTGATTTTTGTTCTTTTGATTGCCTAAGATGTTCAGAAAATGGTATGTTAGTATCTTTAGTTTTAAATACGACTACTTGTCTTCTATAGGGGGTGCCATTTGCTGTTCTTGTGGTATTAGCATTGGCTATGTTTTTGGATATTATATCCATTCGTAATCTTTCCGCAGTAAGTCCCGAAGTACTTATGTTAATTGAGTTGAAAATTGACATTAACTAACTACCTCCCTTCATTTATAACAAATTTTATTTTTTGAAAATTACTTTGCATTTTACTAGTTAGAGTATTATAAATAATTTCATTTTTTGCTCTTTCTGCCATTTCCACATCGATGTCTATATTGTTTTTATCCATCCGTGTACTATAATTGTTTTCAGTTTTTATTGTATGTTTTATATCTTCAATATTTGACCCATTTATATTGATGTGTTTAACATGAGTAAGAACACCTTTTAATTTTTTTCCACTAAGTTCTTCTTTTAAAATTTCTTCAAAGGATACTGTTGATTTTTTAAAACCAGGTGTCTCAGCGTTAGCAATATTATTTGTTATTATTTCATTAC
>CAYLXY010000085.1:0-7585 GCA_964387405.1 uncultured Clostridiaceae bacterium | reverse complement strand
TAAATTATTTTTATTTTAAAAAATTTAAAGCAAAAATAATACTTAAAATAGAATATAAGAAAGATATTCCTAAAGAGTGTAGGACTTTTGTTGTTATACCTACTCTTTTACCCGATGAAAATAGGGTAGAGGAATTAGCAAGGAATTTAGAAGTTTATTATTTATCCAATAGGGAAAAAAATATATATTTTGGCATAGTAGGAGATTTTAAAGATGGAGATGAAAAAACCACAGAAAATGATAAAAGGATAACAAACAAGGGTTTAGAAATTATAAATGAATTAAATAAAAAATATAGTAAAGAGGAAGATATCTTTTATTTCCTCCATAGAGAGAGAGTATATTCTAAAACTCAAGAAAAATGGATGGGTTGGGAAAGAAAGAGGGGAGCATTAGTAGAATTCAACAATCTATTACTAGGAGATAAAAAAACAACTTTCGATGTAGTATCTGGGGATGTTTCTAAAATCAAAATAAAATATGTTATCACTTTAGATGCAGATACTAAACTAGCTATTGATGGAGCAAAAAAGTTAATAGGTGCAATTTCCCATCCTTTAAACATGGCTGTAGTAGATGAGGAAAAGAATATTGTAAAGGAAGGCTATGGGATTATACAACCAAGAATCTCCATAGATATTGAAAGTAGTAACAAATCTTTATTTACTAGAATATTTGCCGGTATGGGAGGTATAGATCCCTATAGCACTGCAGTTTCGGATATATATCAGGATTTGTTTGGAGAAGGTATATTTACAGGTAAGGGTATATATGATTTAAAAGTATTTCAAAGATGCTTGAAAGAGGAAGTACCGGAAAATGCTGTGCTAAGTCATGATCTTTTAGAAGGAAGTTATATTAGAGTAGGTCTAGCTACGGATATTGAGTTAATAGATGGATATCCAGAAAAGTATAGCTCTTATGTTATGAGACAACACAGATGGACAAGGGGAGATTGGCAGCTAATAGGATGGCTTAAAAACAAATCTATTTCTTCCCTATCTAAGTGGCAGATTTTAGATAATATGAGAAGAAGTTTAATATCTATATCCTTATTTATAACTTTATTTCTTGCTATAGTATTTTTTCCGGGAAATACTTTTATTTGGATAGGTATATCTCTTATTACTATATTATTGCCTATTATAACAATGGGTTTAGAATACATATTGTATAAGAGATTTAAAATTCCAAAGATGAAACTAAATGGAAATCTTATACTAGGTTATAGAACTTATCTTTATCAAGGAGTTCTATATTTTATGTTTCTTCCTTATAAGGCAATGATGATGTTAGATGCCATATGTAGAACATTGTATAGGGTTCTTGTTTCAAGAAAGAATCTATTAGAGTGGACTACTGCCTTCGATATGGAAAAAAGCTTAGAAAATGATGTGTTTAGTTATTTTAAAAGAATGAAAGAGAATATAATCGCTTCCATATTGTTAATAGTTCTTACTTATATATATAGACCCAGTAATCTAATTATAGCTGGTATAGTTGGGGCATTATGGGTAGTGGGGCCTGTAGTTGCTCATATAATTAGTAAGGAAGATAAGGAAATTATAGAAATTAAAGAGGAAGATGTGAAATTACTTGCAGATGTTGGCAAGCAAATTTGGGATTATTATAAAACATTTACAAATAGTAAAAATAATTATTTACCACCAGATAACTTTCAGGAGTATCCTTACAATGGAGCCATTAATAGAACTTCTCCTACTAATATAGGATTCTACCTTTTGTCCATACTCTCTAGCAGGGATTTAGGGTTTATAACTAGTTGGGAAATGGTGGATTTGATTGATTTAACCATAGGAACCCTAGAGAAAATGGATAAATGGGAAGGTCATTTATATAATTGGTATGATACGGAGACTTTAGAACCTTTAAGACCTATATTCGTTTCCACAGTAGACAGTGGTAATCTTATATCTTATTTAATAGTGGTTAAGGAAGGATTGAAGGAATACCTTAAGGAAGCTTCGATAGACAAGCAAACTACACAAGATCTAATAATTAGAGTCAAAAATTTAATAGACAACACCAAGCTTGCACCCTTATATGATGAAGATAAAGGATTGTTTTATATAGGATACAATATGGGAGAAAATAAGATATTAGATTGTCATTATGATTTATTAGCTTCTGAAGCTAGAACAGCAAGTTATATAGCTGTTTCCAGAAAAGAAGTACCTTTAAAACATTGGGAAAAGCTAGGTAGACCATTAGTTATGGAAAATGCTTATATATCCCTTGCATCTTGGTCCGGTACAATGTTTGAATATCTTATGCCATCTTTAATATTAAAAAGTTATAAAAACACCCTATTAGATGAAACCTGTAAAACATCTATAAAGATACAAAAAAATTATGGTGCTAATAAGAATGTACCATGGGGTATTTCTGAATCTGGTTTTTTTGCATTTGATCGCCAGTTCAATTATCAATACAAAGCATTCGGCCTACCAGCCCTAGGCTTTAAAAGAGGTTTAAAAGATGATTTAGTAGTATCCCCTTACTCTACATTTTTAGCTTTAAAATTTGATCATCAAGGGGTATTAGAAAACATAAAAAGACTTGAAGAAGAAGGATTAAAAGGTACTTATGGATTTTATGAAGCTGTAGACTATACCTTAAATAGGCTTCCAGCCCATTTAGATAAAGGCATAGTTAAATCCTATATGAGTCATCATCAAGGAATGATTTTCGCCTCTATAAATAATCTGATAAATAAAGATATACTAATAGATAGGTTTCATAGAAATCCACAAATGAAATGCGGGGAATTTCTTTTACAAGAAAGAGTACCTATAGGTCAGGTAATATCAAAAGAAAAAGAAAATATAACAGAAATAGATACAATCAAAAGAAGGGAAGAAATATGGGATGAAAGGGTATTTATAAAGAAGGATATAAAAGATATCCATTGTCATATACTATCATCTAGCACATATTCTTTAATGATAACAAATAGGGGAGAAGGTTTTTCTAAAAATGAAGACTTATTTATTAACAGATGGCGGAAAGATTATTTAGCAAATCCCTATGGACAATTTATATACATTAAGGATTTAAAAAGCCATAAATTATGGTCTACAACTTATGCACCGACTTATAAAGAACCAGAATTATACAAAGTTAAATTCTCTACTCACAAAGCTAGCTTTTATAGGAAAGATGGAGACATAGAAACGGAAATGGAAGTGTTTTTATTACCAGAAGAATTAGGTGAGATTAGAAAAGTGAAATTAACAAATAATGGGCATAAAGAAGCCTTGCTTGAAGCCACAAGTTACTTTGAACTAGTAGGAGAAAGCTTAGATTCAGATCTTGCCCACCCTGCCTTTAATAACTTATTTATAAGAACAGAAGTATTAGAGGAAGAAGAAGGCCTATTAGCCCACAGAAGAAAAAGAGTGGAAAACAATGAGGATAATTGGATTTTGCATGGGGTTAAATCCTTTGCCGGTAATGCAGATAAGTTTCAATATGAAACTAACAGGACAAACTTTATAGGTAGAGGTAATAATCTAAAAAAACCTAAAGCACTACTTTCTAAAGGTCTGACAAACACTACAGGTATAGTCCTAGATCCTATAATGAGTGCAAGTAAAACTGTGAAAATACAAGCAAAAGAACAGGTGGAAATATACTATATCACAGCTATAAGTCACAATAAAGATGATGCAATAAATATACTCAAAAAATACAATGATGTAAATAGCATAAATATGGCCAGAGAACTTGCCAATACTAAATCTAAAACTGAGATTGGATATTTAAATTTAGACCATTCTAATATTAGACCTTACGAAGATTTATTGGCTCATTTATTTTATTACAAGGGAAATCATAAAATTGAATATGCCAATATACTTAAACAAAATAAAAGAGGGAAAGAAGGGCTTTGGGCTCAAGGTATTTCTGGAGATAACCCAATAGTTTTAATTACAATAGAATCTATGGAAGGAATAAAAAATCTAATAGAATTAGTAAATGCCCATGAATATTGGTCTTACAAAGGCCTAACAGTGGATTTACTTATATTAAATGAAGATGAATCTGTATATTACCAACCTTTGTTTGAGAATATAAAGGAAGTAATCTATGAAAAAAGGGGAAATCTTGTAGACTGCCATGGTGGCATATTTATTAGAAATAAAAATACTTTAGAAGACGAGGAAAAATCACTTTTATATAAGTGGGCAAAGATTATTATAAAGGCAGAAGAAGGCTTTATCAACAAAAAAGATGAAGATAACTTCATAGCTTATAAAGAATTTGATGAAACAAAAAAGACAGAATATTTAAAGCAGGATATATCCCTATATATGGACTATTTCAATGGATATGGGGGATTTTCTAAAGATGGTAAAGAATATACTATTAAACTTACAGAGAATTTAAATACCCCCCTGCCTTGGGTAAATGTTATTTCAAATAAAGAATTTGGATTTATTGTTAGTGAATGGGGTACAGGCTTTACCTGGGCAGATAACAGTAGAGAAAATAAATTAACACCTTGGTACAACGACCCTATAGTTGATATTCCAGGTGAAATTATTTATATAAGGGATGACGATACAGGTGAAGTTTGGACCATAACACCTAAACCTATAAGGGAAGAAAATGATTATATAATCACCCATGGATTAGGTTACAGTAAATTTAATCAACAGGGACATGGTTTACAGCAAAGTTTAACTTTGTTTACACCTATAGAAGACAATGTTAAAATCAACCTAATAAAATTAGGAAATAAAAGAGGAAAAGAAAGAAAACTGACTCTGTTTTACTATATTAGACCTGTTTTAGGTGTTACAGGTGAGGAAACTGAAAACTTATTAGAGACAGATATGAAAGAAGATATATTTACGGTTAAAAACTCAACTAATATAGAATTTAAAAACAGCACTATATTTGTAGCTACTTCAGAGAAGATAAAATCCTATACTGGGGACAGGATGGAGTTTATAGGTCATATTCCTAACTATGAAAAACCAGAAGGCGTAAAGAAGGAAAGATTATCAAACACTGTAGGATTAGGATACAATCCTTGTTCTGTTATAGAGATAAAAGTAGATATACCTGCTAACACAGAAAAAGAAATAGTGTTTCTTTTAGGAGAAGGAAAGAGTATTGAAGAAGGCTATTTATTAATAAACAGATACAAAGATATTGAAACTTCTAAAAGTGCACTTAAAGAAGTAAAAGAATTTTGGGATAAAACATTAACTAAGGTTCAAGTAAAAACCCCAGATAATACAATGAATTACATGATGAATTCTTGGTTAATGTATCAGACTATTGCATGTAGAATATGGGCTAGGGCTGGATTTTATCAAGTAGGCGGAGCTTTTGGGGCAAGAGATCAAATCCAAGATGTAACAAACACCCTTTACCATATGCCAGAGGAAGCTAAAAAACAGATAATAAGAAATTGCAAGCATCAATATGTAGAAGGAGATATTCAGCATTGGTGGCATCCTGTTTATGATAGCCAAGTTCATAAAGGTATTAGAAGTAGATATTCAGATGATTTACTATGGTTACCTTTAGGAGTAGCAGAGTATATTTTAGTAACAGGGGATAATGAAATTTTAAATGAAGAAGTTCCCTTTATAGAAAGTCCTATTTTAAAAGAAGGAGAACAGGAAAGATATGAGATTCCTTCACTGTCAGATGAAATAGGAACTGTATACGAGCATTGTATAAGGGCTATTGAAAAGTCACTAAACTTTGGACAAAGAGGACTTCCTCTTATGGGTTCTGGAGACTGGAATGATGGGATGAACAAAGTGGGATACAAGGGTAAGGGAGAATCAGTGTGGCTAGGCTGGTTTTTAGCCACAGTATTAAAAGAATTTATACCGGTTTGTGAAAAGCTAGAAGACTTTGAAAAAGTAGAAAAATATAAAAAAGTTATAATTGAATTAAAGGAGTCTATAGAGGCCAATGCCTGGGATGGACAATGGTATAAAAGAGCTTTTTTTGACGATGGTACACCTATAGGTTCAAAGGAAAGTAGAGAATGTACCATAGACTCTATAGCTCAGTCCTGGTCGGTAATTTCTACACTAGGAGATGTAGAAAGGTCAAAAACTGCCTTAAAATCCGTAGAGAATTATTTAGTAAACGAAGAAGAGGGTATAATTGCTCTACTTACACCACCCTTTGATGATATAGAATTAGACCCAGGATATATAAAATCCTATGTTCCAGGAGTAAGGGAAAATGGAGGTCAGTACACCCATGCAGCCACTTGGCTTATTAAAGCCTTTGCTATGTTGGGAGATGGAAATAAAGCCTACAATTTATTTAAGCTAATAAATCCAATAAATCATTCTAGATCCTTGATAGAATGTGCTAAATACAAGGTAGAGCCCTATGTACTAGCTGCCGACGTATATACAAATCCCCAACATCTAGGAAGAGGTGGCTGGACTTGGTATACTGGTTCTGCCGGATGGATGTATAGAGTAGGACTAGAGGATATATTAGGATTTAAAGTAGAAGAAGATAAGCTATTTATGAATCCTTGTATACCAAAGGATTGGGAAGAATACAGTATTAAATACACCTATGAAGATACGATATATAATATAGAAGTAAAAAATTTAGGAAAAATAAATAGAGGAGTAAGTAGAATAATAGTAGATGGACTAGTAGCAGAAGAGGAATATGTGACTTTAGTAGATGATGGAATAGAGCATTTTGTTGTTGTAGAGCTTGAATAAGGATGATAATAAAGGTAGTATATTAATATGTAATCACGGGTGGACAGGGTCGTCCACCCCTATGACCTTGTAAAAATAGGGGGTGTAGGGGCAGACGACTCTGGAGGCCACTGAAAAACTATAATTTTTCTGACCGTCATCCTGAAACGAAGTTGAAGGATCCGACACAGTCGTCCTGAATGAAATGAAGGATCTTATTTTCAACAGATTAAAGATCCTTCGCTAACGCTCTGGATGACAAAACAGGACTTTTTCAGTGGCCTCCGACCCTGTCTGCCCGCTGCAAGATGGATGTATTTGAGTCATAAACGAAGATTTAAATATATAATAGTATAACTATACAGTTTTTAAAATAAACCTAGTATGATACAATTATACTAGGTTTATTTTTATGGGAAAGAATAAGATTGTATTAATTATAATTAAAATTTGAAAGGGGAAAACATTTATGGAAAATCGTTTATATAGGTCTGAGAATGACAAAAAGATATCAGGTGTATGTGGTGGTATAGCAGAGTATTTTGGAATAGACTCCACCATAGTTAGGCTAATTTGGCTTATTAGTATACTTGTTTATGGGACAGGATTTTTGCTTTATATTATTGCTGCAATAATAATACCTACAAGAGAAGAGACTGAATCAACAATAAATTTACATAAGGATTCTGATCATGTGTATAAGCAAAAAAGCAAAACAGTTTCCAAGGAAGAAAATAGAAAACTCTTAGGCTACGGATTTATAATAGTAGGGCTACTACTCCTTAGTAAAAGATTTGGATTTTTCAGCTTGTTAAATTTTAATTTTTTATTTCCAATTATACTAATAGGTGCTGGTATACTTATAC
>CAYLXY010000084.1:0-7595 GCA_964387405.1 uncultured Clostridiaceae bacterium | reverse complement strand
AGTAGAGATAAAATTAAAGAATTAGCAAAAGAATTAAAAGTAGAAGATAGATCTTCTTATGCAAAGATAGATTCTGAAAACTATGATTTTATTGAAGAATTAAACCTAGAGAACTTCAATGAGTTGGCAGTATAGTTCAACTCTTAATTAGGAGGTTATATTATGGAAGACATTATTGTACAAAAATATGGTGGCTCATCCTTGGAAACTATAGATAAAATTAAAAATGTTGCAAAACGTATAATTAAGACTAAATCATTAGGGAATTCATTAATTGTAGTGGTTTCTGCAATGGGAAAAACTACAAACAATTTAATTAAGATGGCCAGTGAAGTATGTATTGAACCAGCTCCAAGGGAAATGGATATGCTTTTATCAACAGGAGAGCAAATATCCATATCTCTATTAGCTATGGCAATTCAATGTATGGGGCATAATGCAATTTCATTAACAGGGTCTCAATGTGGGATATTAACATACAGTGATTATAACAATGCACGTATAGAAAACATAGATACAAAACGATTAAAAGATGAACTATCCAAGGATAATATTGTAATTGTTGCAGGATTTCAAGGAAAGAATACTAATGGAGATATAGTAACATTAGGCCGAGGAGGTTCAGACACATCAGCAGTAGCTTTAGCAGCTGCAGTTAAAGCAAAAAAATGTGAAATATATACGGATGTAGATGGAATTTATACGACTGATCCTCGTTTAGTAGCTAATGCTAAAGTTTTAAAAGATATTTCCTATGATGAGATGTTAGAATTAGCAAAACTTGGGGCTAAAGTTCTTCATCCAAGGGCTGTTGAAATAGCTAGAAATTATGAAGTACCATTAGTTGTTAAGTCCAGCTTTAATGAGAGTGAAGGGACAAAAGTGATGGAGGTTGTTAATATGGAAAGAGCCATAGTTAGAGGAATAACATTAGATAATGATATAGCTAAAATATCAATATTAGAGGTACCAGATAGACCTGGCATAGCTTATAATATTTTTTCTAAAATATCTGAAGCTAATATTGGAGTAGATATGATAATTCAAAATGTACACAGAAATTCAGTCAATGATATTTCTTTTGCAGTAAAAAGCGAAGATTTTAATAAAGCTTTAAAAATAACAAATGAAATATGTGAAGAAATAGATGCAAAAGAAGTTAGATTTGATGATACAGTAGTTAAACTATCCATAGTTGGAACAGGAATAATGGGGGACTCATCAGTAATAACATTATTTTTTGAAACTCTCTATAATTTAGGTATAAACCTTGAAATGATAAGTACATCTGAGATTAAAATTTCATGTATAATTAATAAAGATAAAGCCTTAGATGCTATTAATGAACTTCATACTAAATTTAAATTGTATAAATAAAATTAGTAGGAAAATAAGGACAAAGTTAATATAATTTTTGAATCAAGAGCCATGGTATAAATAACTATGGCTTTTAATAATGAGTATCTCTCTATTTCATGCATGATAATTATCAAAAAGTTGAATAATATAGACAAGTAATAAAATAAAAATATGCTTAGAAGACTTAATAAAAAGTGCTTCTAAACATAGTATACGAGGAGAGATAAAATGGAGAATAAAAAGATAAAGAAAACAATGGACGGTAATGAGGCAGCAGCTTACATATCCTATGCCTTTACTGACGTGGCAGCCATATATCCCATTACGCCATCTTCTTCTATGGCAGAAGCTATAGATGAATGGGCTTCCCATGGCAAAAAAAATATCTTTGGACAAACAGTAAGAGTGGCAGAACTTCAATCAGAGGCAGGTGCTGCGGGGGCCGTACATGGTTCTTTGCAAGCAGGTGGATTAACTACTACATATACAGCTTCACAAGGACTATTGTTAATGATTCCAAATATGTATAAAATGGCAGGAGAACTTCTTCCAGCTGTATTTCATGTAAGTGCTAGAGCTATTGCAACTCACGCTTTATCTATATTTGGAGATCATCAGGATGTAATGGCAACTAGACAAACAGGATTTGCACTTTTAGCATCAGCTAGCGTACAAGAAGCCATGGATTTAGCAGGAGTAGCCCATTTATCTGCAATTAAAGGTAGACTACCATTTTTACATTTTTTTGATGGATTTAGAACTTCTCATGAATATAAGAATATAGAAGTTATTGAATATGAGGACTTAGCTAAACTGATAGATCATAAAGCACTAAAAGAATTTAGACAAAGGGCATTAAATCCAGAACATCCTGTAATTCGAGGAACAGCACAAAATCCAGATATTTATTTTCAAGGCAGGGAAGCTGCAAATATATTTCATGATGAAATTCCAGACATAGTTGCAAACTATATGGATGAAATTAATAAGATTACAGGAAAAGAATATAAACCTTTTACTTATTATGGAGCAAAAGATGCAGAAAGTATTATTATTGCAATGGGTTCCGCCTGCGAAACAATAGAAGAAGTAGTAGACTACCTAAATAATAAAGGTGAAAAAGTTGGTATTATAAAAGTGCATCTTTATAGACCCTTTTCAGAAAAATACTTTTTCCATGTGTTTCCACAAACAGTAAAGAATATTGCAGTATTGGATAGGACAAAAGAACCGGGTTCATCAGGAGAACCACTTTATAAAGATATTAAAAGCTTATTCTACAGAAAAGATAATCAACCAGTAATTGTTGGTGGAAGATATGGATTAGGGTCTAAAGATACTACACCATCACAGATTCTTGCAGTATTCAAAAACTTAAAAAATCAAGAACCTAAAGATGATTTTACTATAGGTATAGTAGATGATGTAACTAATACATCTCTTCCAGAAGAAAATCTTGTAGAAACTTCACCAGAGGGCACCATTAGATGTAAGTTCTGGGGATTAGGTTCTGATGGTACAGTAGGGGCTAATCAGACAGCGGTTAAAATTATAGGAGATAAAACAGATTTACACGCCCAAGCATATTTCTCCTACGACAGTAAAAAATCTGGAGGAACTACCATATCTCATTTGAGATTCGGCAAAAAACCTATAAAATCATCATATTTAATTAATAATGCTGATTTTATTGCATGTCATAATAGCTCCTATGTTTATCATTATGACCTTTTAAAAGGATTAAAGGAAAATGGAACTTTTGTATTAAATTGTCCTTGGTCTGCTAAAGAGTTAGACGAAAAGCTTCCTGCAAGTATTAAAAAAACCATTGCCAACAAAAATATTAATTTCTATATTATTGATGCAGTAGGTATTGCCCGAGAAATAGGATTAGGTGGCAGAATCAATATGATCATGCAATCTGCTTTTTTCAAGTTAGCAAAAATTATTCCAATGGAAGAAGCAAGTAAATATTTAAAAGAAGCCATAGTAGATAACTATGGTAATAAAGGTGAAAAAATTGTAGAAATGAACTATAAAGCAGTGGATAAGGGTGAAAATAGCCTAGTCCAAGTAGAGGTACCTGCTAATTGGAAAGATATAAATATAGAAACCCTACCTACAAAAGATGAACCAGATTTTATTACAAATATTCAAAGGCCCATGGCTAAGCAAGAAGGAGATCAGTTGCCAGTAAGTGCATTTAAAGGCATGGAAGACGGAACTTATCCTTTAGGAACAACAGCCTATGAAAAAAGAGGTATAGCAGTAATGGTGCCACAGTGGCAAATGGAAAACTGTATTCAATGTAATCAATGTTCCTATGTTTGCCCTCATGCAGTTATTAGACCATTGCTTTTAGATAAGGAAGAAATGAAAAACAAGCCAAATACCTTTGAAACCAAAGAGGCAATAGGCAAAGGATTAGAAGGTCTAGCTTATCGTATTCAAGTAAGTCCTTTAGACTGTACTGGATGTGGAAATTGTGCAGATATTTGTCCAGCACCAGAAAAGGCATTAATTATGGAAGATGCAGAAGAGGAAATAGGTAGACAGGCTGAAAATTGGGAATATAGTATTGCTAATATTAGCTTAAAGTCAGATTTAATCAACAGAAAGACTGTAAAAGGAAGTCAGTTTGAAATGCCACTATTGGAATTTTCGGGAGCCTGTGCCGGCTGTGGGGAAACTGCCTATGTAAAACTATTAACCCAGCTTTATGGCAACAGAATGATGATTGCAAACGCCACAGGTTGTTCTTCTATTTGGGCTGCTAGTGCTCCTTCTATGGCATATTCTACTTTACCTTGTGGGAGAGGACCTTCTTGGGCCAATTCCTTATTTGAAGATAATGCGGAATTTGGCTACGGTATGTCTTTAGCTTCAAGACAAGCAAGGGATAAAATAGCTAGCTTGATGGAAGATGGACTAGAATCCAACTTAGATGATGATTGTAAAAACCTATTTAAAGAATGGCTTACACACAAGGAAGATGGAGAAAAATCTAAGGAGATTAGCAGTAGACTATTAGAATTAATAGATTTACATAAACACGAAGAAGAACATACTATAATAAAATCTATTTTAGAACTAAAAGACCATCTAGTTAAAAAATCTATATGGATTGTTGGTGGGGATGGTTGGGCATATGATATAGGTTATGGTGGATTAGACCATGTATTAGCTTCTGGTGAAGATGTAAATGTACTAGTTATGGATACTGAAGTCTATTCAAACACTGGTGGACAAGCTTCCAAAGCTACACCAACAGCTGCAGTAGCAAAATTTGCAGCATCAGGTAAAAAAATACGTAAAAAAGATTTAGGTTTAATGGCTACTACTTATGGTTATGTTTATGTAGGAAAAGTAGCTATGGGTGCTAATATGAACCATCTTATAAAAACCATTTCCGAGGCAGAAGCCTATAAAGGACCATCACTTATTATTTGCTATGCTCCATGTATTAGTCATGGTATTAAAACTGGAATGGGGACTTCTGTCAGACAGGAAAAAAGAGCCGTAGAGGCTGGATATTGGCACCTATATAGGTTTAATCCAGAATTAAAACAACAAGGAAAAAATCCATTTATACTAGATTCAAAAGAGCCAACAGAATCCTTTAAGGAATTTATAAAAGGAGAAGTTAGGTATTCGCAGATTAACAATATATTTCCAGAGTTAGCAGAAGAATTATTTAATGCAGCAGAGGCAGATGCAAAAGATACTTATCAAACCTATAAACGATTAGCAGAAATGAAGTACGAATAAATAATATAAAATGATTTAATTGGTTGAATTAGTTGATACATCCATTGTAGGGGCTGGTTTTCCATGGAAGCCACTGAAAAAGTCCTGTTTTGTCATCCAGAGCGTTAGCGAAGGATTTTTAATCTGTTGAAACACTAGATTCTTCACTGCGTTCAGAATGACAAATTGCTAAAGCAATATGTTTTTCAGTGGCCTCTTTCCATGCCAGCTCGTTACTAAAATAAAGATACTTTATTTCAACTCAGGATGACAAATTAAAGATTAAAGAATTTACTTTCGATTAGTATCCACCCATTCTTTAGCATTATCCACTTCTATTTTACTTGGAAGAGGTACTTTAGATATTGGTTTCAAATCTTCTATATTAGCCCATGCAGCTGTTTTATGATTTTCAATAGGTGTAAAATTATTTTTTTGCTTGAATTTATTTTCACTCATATAAATCACACTCCTTATAAGTATTATTTCATTAAAAATTAAAACTATTCTACAGACAGGAAGATAAATAAATTATGATGTTTTTAAAAAAGTTCAATAATTAACATTATAATGGGTATAATTAAATAATAGGGTACTTGTAAAGTGTATTATTTTAGAAATAGGGAGATGATTTAATGAAAGCTATTGAAATTAAAAAGGGAATTTATTGGGTTGGTGCGACGGATTGGGATTTAAGACAATTCCATGGACCAGCATATCATACAACTAGAGGCACAACATATAATGCATATTTAATTGTAGATGAGAAAATAACACTAGTAGATTGTGTAGATTCAGATTTTGTTGACGAGATGTTAGATAAAATAAAGCAGATTGTAGATCCTAGTAAAATCGACCATGTAGTTGTCAATCATATAGAACCAGACCATTCTGGCGGTTTTCCAAAACTTATGAAAGAAGCTACAAATGCAAGGATATTTTGCACGCAAAAAGGTAAAGAAGGAATGCAACTTCATTATTTTGGAGATTACAATTATGAAGTTGTAAAAACTGGAGACTCTCTAGACTTAGGAAAAAGAACAATTCAATTCCTTGAAGCATCTATGCTACATTGGCCAGACAGTATGTTCTCCTACATAGAAGAGGAATCCTTACTTTTATCAAATGATGCATTTGGACAACATCTAGCATCAAGTAGTATATTTGATGACGAAAATGATATGTGTACGGTAATGGAAGAAGCTAAAAAATATTATGCAAATATTTTAACACCCTTTAGTTCCTTAGTAGTTAGAAAAATAGAAGAGGTTGTAAAATTAGGATTGAAAATAGATATGATTGCACCAGGTCATGGTGTTATTTGGAGAAGTTCACCTGAAAAAATTATAGAAAGATATATGGAATGGGGTAAAGGGGAAAGTAGAAAAAAAGCTGTAATTGCCTATGACACAATGTGGAATAGCACAGAAAAAATGGCAAGGTCCATAATTGAAGGATTAGTAAGTGAAGGTGTTGAAACAAAATTATATAAAATATCTAAAAGTGAAACTAATGATATAATGACTGATATTTTAGATGCAAAAGCTGTACTTGTTGGCTCATCAACAATAAATAATACTATGATACCAGGCGTAGCCTATGTATTAGAAGAACTAATAGGTTTAAGATTTCCAAAGAAAATCGGTGCTTCATTTGGCTCATATGGATGGGGCAAGGGTGCAGTTGCAAACATAGAAAAGAGAATGAAAGATGCAAGAATAGATATTGTTAAAGAGGGTTTAGAAATAAAATTTGTTCCTACAGAAGAAGATCTTAAAGCATGTTATGAGTTTGGAAAAGAAATAGGCAAAAAGATGTAAGATCATAGAAGCTTATTTGTGATAAAAAACCCTTACTTTTCAGTAAGGGTTTTCCATAACTTTACGTTTGTTACGATCAATATAGAAACCAAAAACACCACCACATAATCCACCAACTATATGAGTAAGTTGTGAAACATTGTCATTTGTAAAGGCTATATCTACTACTTCCCTTCCAATAAAAAGAAGAATAATTAAAACAAGAGTTAAGGGTATTTTTCCTTCCTGGGTATTAACAAAAGAACTAAGAAGAATCAGCATAAATGCAATACCACTGGCTCCTAATAATGCAGTGTTAAATAATAAAACATTTAAAAGACCAGTAACAATAGCTGTAATAAGTATCATTGTAATCATAGCTGGAGAACCATGTTTTTCTTCTAAAACAGGACCTATTAGCAATATAATAAGAAAATTACCTAAAAAATGTTGAAAATCAGCATGACCTAATATATGACCTATAAGCCTAAAATAAAATAGTATATCTGTTAAAGGTCCTCTATATACAGAAAAAAATAAAATAGTAGAAAGCTTATTTGTTAATTCACCTAATATTAATGAAACAAAGGATAAAATTGTAAAGGTTAATATTACTGGAGAATTATATTGGATTTTTTTAAACACTAAAACACCTACTTTCTTTAAAAAAATATAAAACGGACGAGAAGT
>CAYLXY010000083.1:0-7633 GCA_964387405.1 uncultured Clostridiaceae bacterium | reverse complement strand
AAATTTTATAAAGTGGGTATAATATGAAACCAAAGTTAAGAGGATTTGAAAATTTAGTATTACTAACTCAAATAGGTATTTCAATGATATTACCTATAGTAATGGGTTTATACATAGGTAAATGGTTAGATGGTAAATTTGGGACAGGACCCATATTTCTGCTTATATTTATAATTATGGGAGTTGGTTCTGCATTTGTGAATTTGTTTAAAATAACAGAAAAAGATACTAGGCAGAAAAAAAGGAAGTGAAAGCATGGGAAGCACATGGGATTTGCAAGTTA
Organism: uncultured Clostridiaceae bacterium; assembly: GCA_964387405.1. Lineage (GTDB taxonomy): Bacteria > Bacillota > Clostridia > Peptostreptococcales > Natronincolaceae > JAAZJW01. Next base: position 7,350 of record CAYLXY010000083.1, on the reverse strand, counting down.
GAGTAGCAAAGGGAATTTTGGTATTAAACTTTGCAATAAGCATACTAGGCTTGATCTTTCTAGATAATCCAAAAACATTTATTACTGGAATAGTTTTTGGTTCTTTAATAGCTATTTTAAATTTTAGACTCCTTGCTTTAACAACTGAAAAAGCAGTAAAGTTGCCAGAAGACAAGGCAAGAACATATGCTGCTTCTAGATACGTTATACGCTATATTATTAGTGGTCTAGTTATATTTGTTTCCTTAAAAGCAGAGCATATCAATGCTCTAGGCACAGTAATAGGCTTAATATCAATAAAGCCTATAGTTTTTAAAGAAGGTCTGTTTAATGATAAAAACTTTTTTAAAAAAATTTTTATAAAAACAAAAAGAAAGGAGGAAAACTGATGGAAGGTTTTGGTCCTAAGTTAATAAATATAGCAGGAATTCAAATTTCAGAAACATTAATAGTAACGTGGATTATAATGGTAGTTTTAGTAATAGTATCAATAATAGTAACACGAAATTTCCATAAGATCCCACGAGGAAGACAGAATGCAGTTGAAGCAATAGTAGATACAATAAACAATTTAACCATTGAGACAATGGGGGAACAGAACAAAAAGTTTGCACCATACATAGGTACACTGCTTGTATTTATATTATTTGCTAATCTAATTGGACTAGTTGGACTCCGTCCACCTACAGCAGATTTAAATACAACACTAGCATTGGGAATAATAACCTTTATTTTAATTCACTTCTTTTCAATAAAAAGTGATGGCATTAAATCTTATGTAAAGGGTTATTTCGAACCACTACCTTTTTTATTCCCAATTAACGTACTAGGAGATATAGCAACACCTATATCTTTAAGCTTCCGTTTATTTGGAAACATAGTGGGTGGGCTGATAGTTATGTCGCTTTTATATTCGGCCTTAGCATCCTTTAGTGCAGCAATAGGCTTAACATCTATACCTGTGTTACAGACAGCTATCCCAGTTGCTTTTCACTTGTATTTTGACATGTTCTCAGGTGCACTTCAATCATTTATATTTGTAATGCTTACAATGGCTTTTATAACAATGTCCATGGAATAATCAATATAAAAAAACAATTACATGGTTTTGTTATGCTATAATAAAAATATTTTTTTAAAATTAAAAGGAGGAGTATTATTATGGATCAAACTATGATAGCAAGAGCAATAGTGTTAGGAGCATCTGCATTAGGTGCAGGTATAGCAATGATAGCAGGTTTAGGACCTGGTATAGGTCAAGGATATGCAGCAGGTAAAGGTACAGAGGCAGTAGGTAGACAACCAGAAGCACAAGGGGATATTACAAGAACTATGTTACTTGGTCAAGCAGTTGCAGAGACAACAGGTATCTATGCATTAGTTATTGCACTAGTTTTAGTATTTGCAAACCCACTAATAAATCTATTATAAAAACAAAAATAGATATATGGGAGATGAAGCCATCTCCCTACAAATTTGGAAGGGAGGCTGAAATATGCTGGGATTAGTGGAACTAAACGCCACTTTTGTATTTCAAATTATAAACTTCATTTTAATCTATTTGCTTTTAAGACATTTTTTATGGAAACCCGTTACAGAATTTATGGATAAACGTACAAAAACCATAGAAGATTCCATTAAAGATGCAGAGCTTAAAAATAAAGAGTCTGATGAGTTAAAGGCTCAATATGAAGAAAAATTAGATGAAATAAAAGAAGAGAGAATTCAAATTCTTGATGACGCAACAAAGAGAGCAGAAAGCAGAAGTGCCCAAATAGTTGATTCAGCTGAGGAAGAAGCAAGAAAGATATTAGAAAGAGCAAGATTACAGATTGAAAGAGAGCAACAAAAAATGATGAATGAATTAAAGGGTGACATTTCTGAACTAGCTATTGGAGTAGCAGAAAAAATAATTGAGAAGAATCTGGATGCAAAGACTCATGATAAAATGATCCAGCAATTTATTGATAAGGCAGGGGAAACACAATGGCAAAATTAGTATCTAGAAGATATGCAAACGCTCTTTTTGATGCTGCCTTTGAATCAAAATCTTATGAGAAGGTAGAAGATGAGCTTAACTTTATATCAAAATCTTTAAAAGGTGAGCCACAGTTCTATCAATTGTTTAAAAGTCCTTTAATTACCGTACAAGAAAAAAAAGAAATGATTACCACTATTTTTAAGAAAAACATAAGCGAACAAGTTTATAATTTGCTATTAATTTTAGTGGAAAAAAGAAGAGAAGAACATATTAAAGATATTATTAATGAATATATAGCTTTAGTAGATGAAGTTAAAAACAAGGTAAATGCTGTGGCTATCACCGCTGTACCTATTGAAAATAAAGATTTATTAAAGTTAAAAGAAAACCTTTCTAAATCTTCAGAAAAAGATGTTCAATTACAAAACTATGTGGATCCCGATGTTGTTGGTGGAATCCTAATAAGAATAGGTGACAAAGTAATTGATGGAACTATTAAAAGTCGAATTGTACAAATGCGTGAGCAATTGTCGCAAATACTAGTATAGAAACAGGGGTGATACGAATGAATCTTAGACCTGAGGAAATTAGCTCCATTATTAAGGAGCAAATTAATAGGTATGAAAACAAATTAGAGGTCAAGGATGTAGGTACCGTTATACAAGTTGGAGACGGTATTGCCAGAATTCATGGTTTAGAAAAATGCATGGCTGGTGAACTTTTAGAGTTCCCAGGTGGTGTATATGGAATGGCTTTAAACCTTGAAGAAGATAATGTTGGTTGTGTTCTTTTAGGATCCGATGAGGCTATTCGTGAAGGAGATACGGTTAAACGTACAGAAAGAATAGTAGAAGTACCTGTAGGAGATGCTTTATTAGGTCGTGTTGTTAATGCTTTAGGGCAACCTATAGATGGTAAAGGTTCTTTGGATACTGATAAATTCCGTGATGTAGAAAGAGTTGCACCTGGAATTATTGCAAGAAAATCTGTTCATGAACCACTACAAACAGGAATAAAGGCTGTAGACTCTATGATTCCAATTGGTAGAGGGCAAAGAGAACTTATAATTGGAGATAGACAAACAGGAAAAACAACACTTGCTATAGACACAATAATTAACCAAAAAGATACAGATGTAATTTGTATCTATGTTGCTATTGGACAGAAAAATTCAACAGTAGCTCAAATACAAGATACTTTAGAAAAAAATGGTGCCATGGATTATACAATTATAGTATCAGCTACAGCTAGTAATCCAGCACCACTACAATATTTAGCACCATATGCTGGATGTACTATGGGTGAAGAATTCATGGAAAATGGAAAGCATGTTTTAATCGTATATGATGACCTTTCTAAACATGCTGTTGCTTACCGTGCAATGTCCTTACTTCTTAGAAGACCACCAGGACGAGAAGCTTATCCAGGGGATGTTTTCTACCTACATAGTAGATTATTAGAGAGAGCTGCAAAGTTAAGTGATGTAAGAGGTGGCGGTTCAATGACAGCTCTACCAATTATAGAAACACAAGCGGGTGACGTATCAGCTTATATTCCTACAAACGTAATTTCTATTACAGATGGACAGATATTCCTAGAGTCGGAATTATTCCATGCTGGGATTAGACCTGCTGTAAACCCTGGTATTTCTGTATCAAGGGTTGGTGGAGATGCACAAATTAAAGCTATGAAAAGAGTAGCAGGTAGAATAAGACTTGAACTTGCACAGTTTAGAGAGTTAGAAGCTTTCTCACAGTTTGGGTCAGAATTAGACAAAGAAACCAGCGAAAGTCTAGCTCAGGGAGAGAGAATTGTTGAAATATTAAAGCAAGGACAGCAAAAACCTATGCCTGTAGAGGGACAAGTAGTTATAATTTATGCTGTAATTAATAAGTATTTAACAGATATAGATATAGATTTAATAGTAGAATTTGAAGCTGGACTTTTAACTTTTATGGATGAGCAATATCCTAAAGTAATGAAATCTATTGCTAGTAGTGGAGATATAAGTGAAGAAACAGAAGAAAAATTAAAAGAAGCTATTGAAGTATTTAAGAAGCAATTTTTAGCAGATAGAAAATAAATATAGCAATAGTTACTGAATCCAGGAGGTGAAAGGTTTGGCTGGAGTAGGAATGTTGGACATTAAACGTCGCATAAGAAGTGTTAGTAGTACAAGGCAGATAACAAGGGCTATGGAACTAGTTTCTTCTGTTAAAATGCGAAAAGCAAGAGAACAATTAGAGAAAACAAGACCGTACTTTCAATCTATAGAAGATGCAATAAACGATATAATGCTCCATACTAGAGATGTGCAACATGAGCTTATTAGCACAAGGGAAACAAAAAAGGCTTGCTATATTATAGTTTCTGCTGATAGAGGTTTAGCAGGAGGGTATAATGCTAATGTTATAAGAGCAGCTCAAAATCATATGGAAAAACAGAATGAAGTTTCTGTGATAGCTATTGGTCAAAAATCTCGGGATTTTTTCAGAAGAAGAGATTACAATCTAGATGGTGAATTTACACAGATTTCTGAAGATCCTACATATACTGATGCAAAGAATATTAGAAAACTATGTATAGAATTGTATACTCAAGGTCTAGTAGATGAAGTGTATTTAGTTTATACAGAATTCTTAAGTACTATGAGTTACAATCCAAGGCTAACTAAACTTTTACCATTAAAGCCTGAGGTAAAAGAAACTGATGGAAAGAAGGTAGAAGCTGCAAAGCTTATGACTTATGAACCTTCTGCAGGACAAGTTTTAGATTATTTAATACCTAAATATATAGAAAGCATGATCTATGGCGCCTTAGTAGAATCTTCTGCAAGTGAACAAAGTGCAAGAAGAATGGCTATGAAAAACGCTACAGATAATGCAGGAGATATAATAGATGATTTACAATTAAAATACAACCGTGCAAGACAGGCATCTATCACTCAAGAAATTGCAGAAATCGTTGGTGGAGCCGAAGCATTGGGCTAAAAGAAGAAGGAGGTAAGATTATGGCTGAAGGGAATGTAGGTAAACTGGTTCAGATAATTGGACCAGTTGTAGATATACGTTTCGATAGAGAAAATCTGCCAAATCTATTAAATGCTGTTGAAGTATTCGGAACAGACGGCAAAATTATAGTTGAAGTTGCACAGCATATCGGAAATAATATAGTTCGTTGTGTTTCCATGGGAATCACAGATGGTTTAGTTCGTGGTATGGAAGCAAGAGATACTGGGGGGCCGATAATCGTACCAGTAGGACGTGCTACTTTAGGTAGAATTTTTAACGTAATAGGTGAAACAGTAGATGAACAAGGACCAGTCAAATCTAAGTTTCATGCTCCAATCCATAGAGAGGCACCAAGTTTTGAAGAACAAGCTACTTCTACAGATATTCTAGAAACAGGTATAAAAGTAGTAGACCTTATAGCTCCATACTTAAAAGGTGGAAAAATAGGACTGTTTGGTGGTGCTGGAGTTGGTAAGACTGTTCTTATAATGGAACTTATTAATAATGTTGCTAAAGAACATGGTGGTCTTTCAGTATTTGCTGGAGTAGGAGAGAGAACAAGAGAAGGTAATGACCTTTACTATGAAATGATTGAGTCAGGAGTTATAAACAATACATCCTTAGTTTACGGACAAATGAATGAGCCACCAGGTGCAAGAATGCGTGTTGGCTTAACAGGACTTACAATGGCAGAGCATTTTAGAGATGAAGAAGGACAAGACGTACTTTTATTCATTGACAATATATTTAGATTTACACAAGCAGGTGGAGAGGTTTCTGCACTATTAGGACGTATGCCAAGTGCTGTTGGATACCAACCGACACTAGCTACAGAAATGGGAGAATTACAGGAACGTATTACTTCAACTAAAAAAGGTTCTATTACATCTGTACAGGCTATATATGTACCTGCAGATGACTTAACTGACCCAGCACCTGCAACTACATTTGCTCACTTAGACGCAAATACAGTTTTATCACGTCAAATAGTTGAACTAGGAATCTATCCTGCGGTAGACCCTCTGGATTCAAACTCAAGGGCATTAGACCCAGCTATTATAGGAAAAGAGCATTATGACGTAGCAAGAGGGGTTCAAGAGGTACTACAAAGATACAAAGAGCTGCAAGATATTATCGCTATACTTGGTATGGACGAATTATCTGAAGAAGATAAATTAACAGTTGGTAGAGCAAGAAGAATTCAACGTTTCTTATCTCAACCTTTCTTTGTTGCAGAACAGTTTACAGGTATAGAAGGTAAATATGTACCGCTAAAAGAAACTATAAGAGGCTTTAAGGAAATATTAGATGGAAAACACGATGATATTCCTGAATCTGCGTTCCTGCTTGTGGGAACAATTGATGAAGTAGTAGAAAAAGCTAAAGGGGAGTAGATCATATGGCATCTACATTTCGTCTTCAAATTGTTACACCAGATAGAATGTTTTTTGATGAAGAAGTTGAAATGATAGTAGTTAGAACTGTAGATGGTGATATAGGGATTATGGACAAACACACTCTCCTTGTATCTCCGTTGAATATTGGAAAAGTTAGAATAAAAAGAAATGGTCAGTTTAAAGAAGCTGCTATTTCTGATGGTTTTGTTCAAGTAGAGGATGAATACACTAGAATTATTACGGACTCTGCAGAATGGCCAGAAGAGATAGATGCAAAAAGAGCAGAAGAGGCTAAACTAAGAGCTGAAGGTTTACTTAAATCTGATACAAGCCATGTTGACGTAATGAGAGCAGAAGCTGCTTTAAAAAGAGCTACTAATAGACTAAACTTGATTGGACGATCATAAATAAAAAAAGATGAAGTTGCATTGGCAACTTCATCTTTTTTTATTAAATATTCTTCCAAAACTTATTGTACTATAATATCAAACATCTCATCTTCTGTACCAACAGTACTTTCAATAACTACATGCATTTTTATAGGAAGAGCTACTATCATTTGATAAGATTCACTTATCCAGCCCATATCCTTATGAATACTTAAAGGCACTATATCATCAGGTAATCTATGAAGCATGATTTTCCCATTTTTAATTTCAAATCGAGCCTTATATTCTTTATTGTTAACTTGAAATGGAATTTCTTTAAATTGTGATTGTGGACTATTTATTAATTCAAAACGAGCAACTTCTTCACCAGCAATATTTACAACTACTTGCTTTTCAGAATCTGCACTTGTTAACAATTTAGGTATTGCAAAAATACTAGTAATACTAATTACTAAAATAAGAAAAACTAATATTTTATCTGCCCTAGTCATTATTTTAAACATATTCCACCTCCTAAAGGAGAATAATTAGTTTACATTATATTATATATGATTTTAATTATTTAAGAAAGC